>CAYZYZ010000030.1:0-9297 GCA_964482765.1 uncultured Candidatus Saccharibacteria bacterium
TATTTGTGACCGAGCATCCTATCGAGCTTAATCCTTTGGCAAAGAGGAAACCAGAAGAGCCTGAAAAAGCCGAAAGATTTCAGCTTTATATTGGCGGGCTAGAAATTATAAACGGTTATTCCGAACTTAATGACCCTGAAGAACAGCTTAAGCGGTTCCAGGAACAGGAGCGTTTTAAAGATGAGGAATCCCACAAGATAGACAAAGACTTCATTGAAGCCTTGGAGTATGGTATGCCGCCTTCAACCGGAATCGGGCTGGGAATAGACAGAGTCGTTATGCTTTTGACCGGCGAGGAATCCATAAGAGAGGTTATTCTCTTCCCGGCCCTAAGAAAGAAATGAATCTCTAGTTATCCACTTTTAAAATTATAACTTTTGCTTTAATATAAAACAGGTATGGATAAGACCTTTAAGGCAAACCATACCATAACACCGCGTAATCATACTGCGCGGTGTTTATCTATTACAAGCTCATTTATACCTAAAATTTATTTTAATTAAGTAATATTTTTTTATACTTTACCCCGTATAATTCCAAAAGTCCTAGACTTGCTCGTTAGATAGTAGCTATAATGATAAAAAAGGGAAATATGTTTATGAAGTGTTAAATTAGGAATATTACGGGGTTTATTTATGACAAAGTTGCTCATAGCCACTAGCAATGAAGGGAAAGCACGCGAGATAGAAGAAATTTTAAAAGATTTACCTTTTTCCGCCCAAGTCAGCCAAAGGCGACCTGCCTCTGGCATGGGCGGACCTGGGCCCAAGTCCCATCAGTCTTGGATTGAAGCCTCTGGCTGGGAGATTTTAAGTTTAAAAGATGCAGGAATTGATTTTAAAATTAAGGAAACCGGAAAAACATTCGAAGAGAATGCGGTTCTTAAAGCTAAAGGGTATGCTAAAAAGACCAGCCTTTTAACCCTTGCTGAGGATTCTGGCTTGGAAATCGATTGCTTGGGCGGCAAGCCTGGCGTCTACTCCGCCCGTTTTTTAGAAGGAAAATCGCAAGAAGAAAAGAATCAGGCAATTTTAGAAAAGATGAAAGATATTCCGGAAGAAAAAAGAACCGCCCGATTTATAGATATTGTTGCTATAGCTACCCCCAGCGGAAAAATAGAGACAGCCGAGGGAGTTATGGAAGGTAGAATCGTCTATAAAGCAAAAGGCGAGAACGGCTTTGGCTATGACCCGATATTTATCCCGCACCTTTTGTCGATTGCACATTCGCGCCCAGATAAATATCTATCGACAAAAGGTGCGGGATTTATTCCCAATAGATATGATAAAACCAATGCTGAATTAACCTTGGACGAGAAAAACAAAATATCCCATCGCGCAAAAGCGCTTTGCAAAGCCAAAAAAATCTTAAAGGATTTAACATAATGCTAGACATCAAATTTATAAGAGAAAATAAAGGGCTTGTAAAAAATGGTGCTCGTGATAAGGGCTATGATGTTGATATTGAAAAACTTCTTAAAGCTGATCAGAAAAGAAGAAGTCTTTTAGAGAACATTGAAAAGCTTCAAGCCGAGATAAACAAATCCTCCAAAGGGAAACCAGAAGCGAAAGAAATTGAACAATTAAAATCCAAAAAGAAGAAAATACACAGTTGGAAAACTGAGCTTCAAAAAGTTGAAAAAGAATTTAAAGAACTGATGCTGGAAGTACCCAATATGCCCGCCAAGGATGTAAAAATAGGCAAGGACGAGAGCAAAAATTTTGTAATCGAAAAAGTCGGCACCCCTCCCAAATTTAATTTCAAGATTAAAGACCACATAGAGCTTGGCAAAGAATTAGATTTAATCGATATCGAAAGAACCGCCAAAGTCTCCGGCTCGCGCTTTTATTATCTTAAAAATGAGGCGGTTCTTTTGGAGTTTGCTATTGTAAAGTGGGTTCTTGATACTCTTCAAAAAGAAGGATTTTCTCCGGTTGTGCCGCCGGTTATTGTGAAAGAAGAATCGATGCGAGCAATGGGTTATATCGAAAGGCAGGACCGCGAGGAGATTTATTATCTTGATAAGGACAACCAGTATCTAGTCGGTACTGCCGAGCAGTCAATCGGTCCTATGCACAAAGACGAGATTTTTAAAGAAGAAGAACTTCCCAGGCGATATGTTGGCTTTTCCACCTGTTTTAGGAGAGAGGCTGGTTCTTACGGCAAAGATGTTAAGGGCATAATTAGGGTTCATCAGTTTGACAAGCTGGAAATGTTTTCTTTCGTCAAGCCGGAAGATTCCGACAAAGAGCATTACTTTTTCTTGGATTTGGAAAGGAAGTTTGTTAAAGATTTGAGTCTGCCATTTCAGGTCGTAGGAATAGTTTCGGGCGACCTCGGTTTTCCAACTGCCAGAAAAATTGATATCGAGACTTGGGTGCCTACTCAAGAAAAATACCGAGAGACTCACTCTTGTTCTACCACCACTGATTTTCAAGCCAGAAGATTGAACATCCGCTACAGAACAAAAAAATCTAAACTGGAATTTGTTCATACTGTCAATGGAACCGCCATTGCTATTCCCAGAATTTTGGTAGCCATTTTGGAAAATTATCAGCAAAAAGACGGTTCTGTAAAAATTCCTGAAGTTCTGCAGAAATACACCGGCATCAAGGAGGTCAAAAAGAAGGAGATAGTATGAAAATTTTAACTCATTTTAAATATAAAAATCCTGGTAAGGAGACGGAAAATTACATAGAAGAAAAAATATCAAAGCTTTCTCGCTTCAACAAGAACTTAATGGAAGCCCATATTGACATTCACCAAGGCAAAGAGCAGACCGCGCCCGATAAGTACCATGTTTTTGTTAATCTTCACCTTCCGCCCCAAAACCATGTTTTGCGAGCCTCAGCTAGAGGCAGGACTCCCCAAGAAGCTGTTGATTTGGTCTACGAAGAGCTCGGGAGACAGATAGAAAAGCACTCCCACGATAAAAAACTCACCCGCAAAGAACGGCTCCAGAGAAAGCAATTCAAGCAAATTTAATAATTTAACCCCACATATTTCAAGCAAAACACATTCATAGTTATTCATTTTCATCATTTTCATATATGGTCTTATTCGCGCGAATGTGCGAATATATAAACGAGGTATAGTTAAAAAATCAATGAGGGAAAATGAAAGAATTAATAAGAGCTTTAAAAGCGCTGGCCAACGAAAGACGTCTTCAAATCCTAAAGCTTCTAATTAAATCTGGTTCTTCCACAGTGGGAGAGATTAGCGATTCCATTAATCTTTCTTTTAGAAGTACCTCAAAACATTTATTAAAATTGGAGTCAGTTAATCTGGTGGACAAAGAACAAGTAGGTCCCAGAGTTTTTTATAAAGTAGCGAAAGGTATTGAGGGTTTTAGAGAAGCTCTAATTAATTTAGTAAAATCAGCTTGAATTCATTCGTTAAATCCACCTGCGCATTTTTTACCTATGGTCTTATTCGCGCGAATGTGCGAATAAGAAAGCTGGAGTTGGATTATATTGTATGTTTAGTTTATTGTTAAATTCACCCTTGGATGATAAAATGGGCGAGTAATTGGAGTTTTCATGAAATTTCTCGACAAGATATTTGGAGATACAAATAAAAAAGTTTTAGATAAAATACAGCCCAAAATTGAAGCTATAAACAGTTTCGAAAAGGAGATCGGGAAGCTTTCTCCAGCCCAAATTAAAGAGAGAACCCAGAAAATAAAGGAAAAAATCCAGAAAGAGCTGGAAAAAAGAAGCAAGGAATGGGAGGACATTAGTGATGAGAAGGAAGCGAAAGAGAGAAGAAGAAAAATCGAGCTGGAAGTTTTGGACGAGGTACTGCCCGAGGTTTTTGCTTTGGTTCGTGAGGCTGCCCGAAGAACCATTGGCGAGCGTCATTTTGATGTTCAGCTTTTGGGAGGGATTGTGCTTCATGAAGGAAAAATCTCTGAGATGAAGACTGGAGAAGGAAAAACGCTGGTCGCTACTCTGTCGGTAACTTTAAATGCATTGACTGGTCGCGGTGTGCATATCGTAACAGTAAACGATTACCTAGCTCGCCGTGATACTGGCTGGATGGGCGAGATCTACAATTTTTTAGGCTTGACGGTGGGTACCATAATCCATGATGAATCTTTCCAATTCGACAAGTCATACGAAGCAGAAAATGTTCTAGATCCCAAACTCAGGCACTTAAAGCCGGTCTCTAGAAGGGAAGCCTACGAGTGCGACATAACCTATGGTACCAACAACGAATTCGGCTTTGACTATCTTCGAGACAACATGGTGGCTGATTTGTCCGAAGCCGCTCAAAGGGAGCTTCATTATGCTATTGTCGATGAGGTTGACTCAATTTTAATTGACGAGGCGCGAACTCCTTTGATAATCTCTGCGCCCGCTGAGGAGTCGACCGAAAAATACTATCAGTTTGCTCGGCTTATCAGAAATCTTAAAGAGCACGATGATTATGCAATAGATGAGAAGTTGCGCGCCGCCACCTTAACCGAGGAAGGCATTGCCAAAATGGAAAAGCTCCTAGGTGTTTCCAATATCTACGAACAGGGCGGAGTGGAGCTGGTTCATCACCTAGAACAGGCATTAAGAGCCGAAACCCTCTTTAAGAAAGACCGCGATTATGTGGTAAAAGACGGCGAGGTGATTATCGTTGATGAATTTACCGGAAGACTGATGTTCGGTAGACGTTACTCTGAGGGGCTTCACCAGGCAATTGAAGCCAAGGAAGGGGTCGAGATAAAACGCGAGAGTCGAACCTTGGCAACCATCACCTTCCAGAATTATTTCAGAATGTATGAAAAGCTGGCTGGTATGACCGGAACCGCCGCTACCGAAGCTGAGGAGTTCCACCGAATATACAAGCTGGAAGTGGTAGAGATTCCCACCAACGAACCGATGATAAGAGAGGATCTTCAGGACTTAATTTACAAGACTGAGGAGGCAAAATTTAAGGCTGTGGTCGAAGACATAAAAGAACGCTACCAAAAAGGACAGCCAGTTCTGGTGGGTACGGTTTCTATTAAAAAAAACGAGAGGCTGGCAGATCTTCTGAAGCGAGACGGAATTCCTTTTGAGCTTTTAAACGCCAAAAACCACGAACGGGAGGCTCAAATTATTGCCCAAGCCGGAAAGCCAGGTGCTGTTACTGTAGCAACTAACATGGCTGGACGAGGAGTGGATATAATCCTCGGCGGTAGGCCGCCTGCGGAAATCAAAAATCAAAAATCAAAAATCAAAAATGAAGAAGATAGAGAATTGAAACAATGGAAAGAGGAGCATGAAAAGGTTAAAAAAATCGGCGGTCTGACGGTTATCGGTACCGAGAGGCACGAATCGCGAAGAATCGATAACCAGCTTCGCGGAAGGAGCGGTCGTCAAGGCGACCTAGGCGTTTCGCGCTTTCATGTCTCTTTAGAGGATGACCTGATGCGCATCTTCGGTTCCGACAGAGTTAAGGGCATGATGGACGCTTTGGGCTTGCCGGAAGACCAGCCCATTGAGCACGGAATGCTCTCCCGGGCTATTGAGTCAGCCCAGAAAAAAGTGGAAGGTAATAATTTTGATATAAGAAAACACTTGCTCGAATACGATGATGTCATAAACAAGCACCGAGAGGGGATTTATTCGCGGCGAAAAAAGGTTTTGGAGTCAGAAAGCCTCAAAGAGGAGATTCTGGAGATTTTGAGCCGCGAGGTGGCTTCTTTGATCTCTTTTTATCTTAAAGCTGAGGCTCCGGAGGAAGAGAAAAAAAAGAAGGAGCCGCTGCGGGAGATAGAGGAGAACCTGAGGACCATTCTTCCTCACGGTGCCAAAATTCCTGAACTCTCACCCAATGCGGAAAAACTGATTGAGTCTGTGTTTGAGGCGGTTATTTCTGAGTATGAGAAAAAGGAGAAGGAGACGGGTGAAAAAGAGATGCGGTTTCTGGAAAAGGCGGTGTACCTTAGAATTATCGACACCTGGTGGATTGAGCACTTGGAAGCCATTGACGCTTTAAAAGAGGGAATAGGACTGAGGGGTTATGGGCAGCGGGATCCTCTTGTTGAATTCAAAAAAGAGGCATATGGGCTGTACCAGCGCTTAATTTCCGGCATAGAGAGTGACATCGCTCATACGATATTTAAAGTTGGTTTAGTTAGGGAGCAGGCTCCAGTGCAGCAGACTGAGGCTAAGCATGAGGAGTCTAATAATTATATTCCGCCCGAATCTGCCGAAGGGAGTGGACCCCAAACGCCGATAACTCTAGGCAAAGAAGCGGAATTCGGCGGTAGCGAGACTCCGGTAACATCTTCCAAAAAAGTCGGCAGAAACGACCCCTGTCCGTGTGGAGCGACGGATCCAAAAACCGGAAAGCCGATTAAATACAAAAAATGTCATGGTAAGTAAGATTCACTTTAAGTGTTTAATGTAAATTGAAGCATGATTGAGGCGGGCGCCGTACGGCGCCCGCCTCATACTGTTTACTGTTACCTGCTTGCCCGCCCATAGTTTTAGCGAAGGAGAGCTACTTGTTAGCTGTCAAAATTTTCCACTTGACAAGCTATATTTTGCTGTGATATCATCTTACCTTTCCTTAATACACTTCTACTGAGGGGGAATTATGTTTTTCAAGGTTCCTTGGTAGAAGAGGACATTAATAACCGGATAGCTAATACGCAATACGCAAAAGCCGCAAAAATAACCCGTAGAGACCGCAGAAACTCAAAGATCGCAAAGGGACTGTCCCTTGCCAAGGGTTGGACCCTTGTCAGAGTTGGGTTTTTCTAGATAGGCAGAAATTTGCTAGGGAGATGTTCTATTACCCGTCCTGATAGAACCCTCCTTGGCAGTTTTCTGTCTATTTGGAATGTAAACCAGACTCAAAGGGGTGATTTTGATGAACGGAAGGTTTAAGATCGCCGTTATAGCGGCATCGGTTTTGATGCTCATAGCGGCAGTTATTGTTGTTTTTCTTCCCCTTGAGTCCAAAGGGAAGAAGAGCGAGGTGAAGAAAGAAGTAAAGAGTAAACCAATGTCTCAGGTGGCTATCAGTGTAATTCAAGAGGAGGTTGGTTGGGAGCTTCGGTATCAACAACATCCCAACGGCAACATCCTTGATACTGCTTTTTTAAACACTCCACCTGATGCCACGCCGCAGCAGCGAGCTGAAATTGAAAAATGGAATAAGGATCTCTTAAAAGAGGTCGTCCGGCACGATCCTTACGTTTTAGATTATTTTATTGTTCCTTTTTCTAAAGGAACAATAAAAACTCCAGGATACAAAGCCCTTGAGGATGTAGGGCTTCGTAAGCAGTATTGGTTCAAACTTGCAGCTCTTGTTGATGCTGCGAAATTTGAACCATTCGAGCTTAACGAAACCTACTACAATGACGGCGTAGAAGTTTCTGATGGCTTCCAGCAGACATCTCAACCGACAACTTTTCAGGGGATACCGGCAACGCGGATTATTCTCCAAGATCCTGATAAGGTTTTGAAGAATAACAATCCAAACCTAAGGCTCCAAAATATAGTCCTTAATATTTTTGGAATCTTTAAAGCCAAGGTATTGGCAGCAGCAGACGACGATGATTCTGTAATCATCGTCAAAAACAACTGTGTTAATATTCAGAGACCCGCACCTCCACCAAAGGCGAAGTTTTTGCCTCCAAAAAAGGAGTGCCAGCGAGTGGATCTCCACGCGCCGCCGCACAGTCAGCCTTTTCTGGATAATAACCCGAACCTTATTAAGCCAACGCCGGGTTATACCCCGGGCGATGCAGAGAAGCAGTTAAAGTCTGATCAGGCGACTAATAAGTCTGATTGGACGAAGGACTCGGGGACTGGGATTTCTCCTCCAGGAAATAACACTGGAGAGACAGGACCAGTTGTAAATCCGATTGCTCCAGGGATTTCAAAACCCACCCCAACTGTGGTTGACCCGGGGCCTGCAAAAGGTGATGGCGACAAGCCGGTTGATGGCAAGTTGCCGGAACCACCTTCAAACTAGATTTTTCTCGGTAGCGCCGATTTGCGCTTGCGCCAATCGGCGCTACCTTAACCAACCTTCACTATTTACTCCTTACCTCAAAATCCAACTTCTTCAAACACCACACATTAGCTATCCGGCTTTTCCATTTTTAACACACAAAAAGCGCAAAATTATCGCAAAAGGCACAAAAATATAAAATCAATTAATTAGAAAAATTATGAACAAATTTCCAACAATTAAATCCCACTACACTTTCAGTTTCGAGGGGACTTCCGCCTCGGTAAGGAATGAATATTCCGAGGCTTCAGGAGTATAAAATGAAAAAACAATTTATTACTATCGCTGAAGAGAAAAAGACCAAAGAAGACACTCTTACAAAAAGAGCCAGATTTTGGTTTAAGAACAAAAAGTATCTAAGTCAGGGTTTTGCCCAAAAAGTTAAAAAAGCACGCACCTTAGCTACCGCTGTTTTAATTGTTTCATTTGTAGCTCAGATTGGCATGGGAATTTTTGGTACCAAAGCTACTTCTGTTGGCGTTCAAGGTCCCAATGATCCTCAACTAGAAGGCTCTTTGGCAGTTGCCAATGTTACCAGGGGTGTTAATTACCGAGAAGATTATGTTGATGCTTTAGTTGACGATGTGGTCAAATTTGAGATGGCTTTTCATAACTTTAGACCGCCTGACTCTGGCATTGTTGCCCACAATGTTTTAGTAAAAATTACTTTGCCTTCTGGAACCAGCACTAATTTAGTGGCTACAGGCTATGCAGCTGGTTCAAACACAGGAACCGTGACTGATACTGCCGCTGTACATACTCAGGTACCAGCTTTCTTGGATTATATTCCTGGTTCTGCCAAGTGGAGACACAACATCGGCACCAACGAAAATCCCAACTGGGTTACCCAGGATATTTCCGACAGTGTGACAAGCACCGGGTTTAATGTTGGTGATATTAATCCTTGCCAAAACTTTATTGGTACGATAACTATTTTAGCCAGAGTTAAAGCCTCTGCTTTGAAGGTAGAGAAAAAGGTAACTATTCCCGGAACCCCTTGGGTTAAGGAGAACTCTGCTAATATGGGAGACACACTTTCCTACTTGATTACTTTTACTAATATGGGTAATACTCAGTTGACCAATATGATAGTTGGAGATAATCTCCCTCCTTATGTTACTTATGTTCCGGGTTCAACGACTCTTTACAATACGAATCATCCTTCGGGAATTGCTATGCCTGATGGGGTAACAACCGGAGGCATAAGAGTAGGAGATTACAATCCTGGTTCCAATGGATATGTTAAATTTAAAGTAACCATTAACCAGGGAATTCCTTATGGAAATAACAGGCTTA
>CAYZYZ010000031.1:0-7801 GCA_964482765.1 uncultured Candidatus Saccharibacteria bacterium
GGAAGCTCTAATTGCCGGCGCCAAGCCAAATATCACTCCGACAATAAAAGATATAGAGAAAGCAATCACCACAAAGTTTAAAGTTATAACCGGCAATATCCCTAAAATCTTCTCTACTAAAATTCCGAGACCAAAAGCAGTTAATATGCCGAGGAATCCTCCCAAAAAACTAATAACCACTGCTTCAATTAAAAATTGAATCAGAATCTCTATGTTTTTGGCGCCGACAGCCTTTCTTATCCCTATTTCTTTAGTTCTTTCAGTTACTGTAACCAGCATCATATTCATAATACCTATTCCGCCAACTGCCAGAGAGATAGAGGCAATACCGGCAACCAGCAGGGTCAAAAGATTCAAAATATCTCCGACTATGCCAATCAAATCCTCTTGAGTTAACACCGAAAAATCTTCGGTGCCCTGATGGCTTTCCAAGACGACAGACTTAACCTGGTCCACTGCCTTCCCGATATCTTCTGAGGACTTGGCATTCATTGCTATTCTGAATATCTGGCTACTTCCGGTGATTTCGGTGCTGGTGGTCCTTGGAATAATGCTCCAAGCTCCGCTGTCAACATCGCCTATTTTAATCGCCTGCTGCTGGGTTTTAAGATATCCTATTATTTCAAAATCTATATTTCTGAATTTTACAATTTTGCCGACCGGATCCTCATCTTTGAATAAACTTTCCTTAACTGTAGAACCGATTACTATTACTTTTTTGTTTTTTTCCAGATCTTCGTTGGTAATAAATCTTCCTTTATCTACCTTGATACTGGATAAAGCATTTATGAAAGAGGGGGTGGTAGAAACGATGATAGCAGAATTGGAAGTATTGCCGTTATAAACCAAGGCTCCGCCGGTTAATGACAAGGGCGACACATTATCAACCTTGTCAGCTTTATCCTTTAAAATAGTTACATCTTTCTCGGTTAAAGTACTTACCCCTATGGTACTTACCGGATTAAAAGCCTTGCCTTTTTCTATTTTTCCCGGCACCACTGCCATAATATTAGTGCCAAAACCTTCTGCTAAATCAGCCACTTGCTTTTTAACCCCTTCGCCCAAAGAAAGCATCAAAATAACTGAGCCGACGCCGATAACAACTCCCAAAACCGTCAAGAAAGAACGGGCTTTATTGCCCAGGATAGAAGAAATCGCCATCTTAAAAGATTCAATAAACATTTTCGGTTCCCTCTATTTTGCCGTCTTTTAATTCTATGATTTTTCGGGCAAATTTTGCTATGTGGCTTTCGTGGGTTACCAGCACAATGGTGATACCCTCTTTATTTAAAGAATTGAATATTTTTACAATCTCTTCTCCGCTTTTGGAGTCTAAGTTGCCGGTTGGCTCATCAGCCAAAATTATTTCTGGAGAATTCGCCAGCGCTCGGGCTATAGCCACTCTCTGCATCTCTCCGCCCGAAAGCTGAGTCGGCTTGAAGCGCGCTCTTTTTTCCAGTCTTACTCTTTTTAGCAACTCCAAAGTTTTCTTTCGTCTGTTCCCGAAAGACATTCTCTTGTAAACCATAGGAAGCTCCACATTAGCCATGACAGGCATTTTGGGAATAAGGTTAAAATTTTGAAAAACAAAACCGACCTTATCTCTTCTTATTTTAGCTAACTCATTTTGGGTCGCTTTTGCGATATCTTCACCTTCGAGTCTGTAGGAACCGCGGGTAGGTTTAGTGAGAGCACCTATGATATTCATTAAAGTTGATTTTCCTGAACCAGAAGGTCCCATTACGGCAACAAAATCACCCCTCGAAATATTTAAAGTCACATTGTTTAAAGCTTTAAACTCTTGGGAGTCGCCTCTATAAACTTTGGTTATATTTTTTAGCTCTATCTGCCTCATATTGAATCTTTTAATTACAAAACAATTTTAAAACAATGAGGCCTAAAATGTAAACCCCGTTAGAAAATAATTTCTAACGGGGTGAAATTGCAAAACTCGAATTGCTGTAATATACTTGTTATAAGATAACTAAGGGGTTAAAGTGGTTACCGATACCAAGAAAAAACTTGAGGAGCTACTCCTTAAATCAAATATCTCCAAAGAGCAGATTTACGAAGCCAGAGAAGAAAGCAAAAAAACCAAAAAACCACTCGAGCAGGTATTAAAAGAGAAAAAAATCCTCTCCGACAGAGACTACTCAAAGATTAAAGCCGAAATTTTAGGAATATCTTTTATAGATCTTTCTTCTATAACAATCCTTCCGAATGTACTCCAGCATATTCCCGAAGATGTGTCTAAAAAATACCACATCGTGGCTTTTGATATCAATAAAGAAACCAAGGCCTTAAAAGTTGCAACAACCCAGCCGGAAGAATATACAACGATAGAATTTATCCAGAAGAGAATCGGCACCGAAATAGAGCCTTTCATGGCAACCAATGCCGACATAACCAAGGCTTTGGACCAGTACAGCGGGATCCAGACCGAGGTAGAAAAAGAAATAGAGGCTGACAAAATACTGCCGGAAAATGCTAAAGAGCTGGAGAAGATAACAGCCATTGACGCTGTAAGACACGACTCGCCTATCGCCAAACTGGTTGACACTATTTTAGAGCATGCGGTAATCGGCGGAGCCTCCGACGTCCATATAGAACCCTCTACCAAAACTCTAGAAGTCAGATACCGAGTAGACGGCATTTTGAGAAAAAGTGTAACCCTGCCTCTAACAATTACCCGCGCCGTGGTCTCTAGAATAAAAATCATATCCAATTTAAAAATAGACGAACAGCGGCTCCCTCAGGACGGGCGCTTCCACGGAACTTACGGTGACAGAGAGATAGATTTTAGGGTCTCAACTATGCCCACTGTCAACGGTGAAAAAGCAGTAATGAGAATTTTGGATAAGACTACCGGTATTTTAACCCTAGAACAGCTGGGTCTTTATGGTAAGGCTTACGAAATCCTCCAGATGAATATTCACAAACCGCACGGCATGACACTGGTTACCGGACCCACTGGCGCAGGCAAATCAACAACTCTTTATGCAATAATTGAAGTTTTGAATAATGTCGGCTTGAATATCGTAACACTGGAAGACCCGGTTGAGTATTATATTGACGGCATAAACCAATCCCAAGTAAATCACCAGATAGGTTTTACATTTGCCTCTGGTTTAAGGTCAATAGTAAGACAGGACCCTGATGTCATTATGGTTGGAGAGATTCGCGACAAAGAAACTGCTGACATGGCGGTCCATGCTGCTTTAACTGGTCACATAGTGCTGTCGACCCTGCATACCAACGATGCCGCCGGTGCCACTCCCCGACTCATCGATATGGGCATCGAGCCTTTCCTTATTGCCTCCTCGGTTAATGTTGTCATTGCTCAAAGATTAGCCAGAAGAATCTGCCAGCACTGCAAAACCGAACTTAAAGTTCCCAAAGAGGTGATTCTGGAAATAGAAAAGGAGATAAAAAATCTTCCCAAAGAGGTGACTCAAAAAGTGAGAACCGATTCTCCCTCTTTGACCATCTACAAGGGAGCCGGCTGTGATTTCTGCAACCAGACAGGCTACAAAGGAAGAATAGGAATATTTGAAATTCTGCCCATCGAGGGAAAGGTAGAAGATTTGGTTATGAACAGAGCTTCTTCGGGAGATATACAGAAGGCATCTATAGAGATGGGCATCGCAACCATGAAACAGGACGGGGTGATGAAAGTTCTTGAAGGCTTTATAACAATGGAAGAGCTCTGGCGAGTGACCTCAGAATAAATACTTTAGCAAAGAATGAAAAATAAAAAATATACAGGGCGGGAGGGGGAAACAAATCAGGGTTTTACACTGATAGAAATGCTAGTGGTGCTCTCCGTCTTTACGCTTCTTGTAACCATAACTCTTCCTTACATATCAGCCTGGTACTCACCTGTTAAACTAAGGGGCGCCCAGAGAGAACTAATATCAAACCTAAGATTCACCCAGCAAAATGCGGTTACTTCTCAGAGAAACCACCTCATAAGATTCTTTAAAGCTGGAAATTATTATAATATTATTAAAAAAGAAGGGGGTGAGCAGATTCTAAAAACCGTCTTTCTTCCGGTAGGTATCACTTTTTCTGTAATTAATTTAGCGCCATTGCCTTCGGAAGTAGAGTTTAATTCCGCCGCTGCCCCCAACTCAACTGGAGAAATAACTTTAATAAACAACAAGGGAGAGACCAAAAAAGTCGAAGTAACTCCCTCAGGCTTTGTAAAAGGAGACTAGTATTAAAAAATCAAAAATCAAAAATCAAAAATCAAAAATTGGAGCCTTTACCCCGTTAGAAACAAGCCGCTCCAAGCGGCTGCCGCCGTTTCGCCAAAAGCGAAAGAGCGGGTTTCTAACGGGGTTTACGATGATTGAGGTTTTGGTTGCCCTAGGTATTTTTACCGTTGGAACACTGGTAATTATTAATCTTTTCCCTAAAGGGCTAAGACTAGGAAGAGAATCAAAAGAAACCTCAGTAGCTACAGGTCTAGCTCAAGAAAGAATAGAGGAAATAATCTCCCTAAATTATGATGATATACCTACCGGCGTCATCGACTCAAAAGCCAGAATAAACCCCAACCCTCAAGACCCCTATTATATCTACCAAAGGGAGGCGAAAGCTGCTTATGTTGATTCTAATTTAAATGAATCAATAACAGACACCGAACTAAAAAAGATTACCGTAACTGTGTACTGGATTAATAATGCCAAAGAAAAAACAGTACAGCTTATAAGACTTTTGAATAAAAAATGAAAAAAGTATCGGCCAAAGGCCGAAATAAAAAAAATAATGGATTCACCCTGTTAGATAAAAAAAACCATCTAAAGGGATTCACTATAATCGAGCTCCTGATAAGTTCGGCTGTAGGTATTTTGGTTTTAGTTATCGTTTATGTAAGTTTTGTAACAGGACAGAAACTCTACCGCCAGGGCATTCTTAATGCCGAACTCTCCCAAAATGGCAGAATTGCCTTGGACAGGATGAGCAGAGAAATAAGACAGACCGAGCAGGTTGTAACAGCGCTTGAACCCACTCCTCCTGATCCACCTCAAACTGAAATAGAATTCGAAGATGGGCATATTGATACTGTTTTGTACATACGCTACTATCTTTCGGGCAATGAATTAAAAAGAGAACAGGGGCACTACTACTTTCCTTCTGACCCGGAAACCTGGGTTGATTATAGCGCTAAGGATGGGTACGGAACACCAGCAACCTATGCCCTAGACTCAGATCAAGTTGTGGCTCAAAATATCTCCTTTATAAATTTCTATGGAGAACGAGTCATTGAAATAGATCTTACGGTTGGAAAGGATGGAAAACAGATTCAGTTTAGAACCAAGAATTTGGGAAGGAATCTATAATAATTCAAAATTTAAAAATCAAAATGCAAAATTACAATTCAAATTTCATAAATATGTGTAATAAGTACAAAATAAAACTAAGAAAGAAAAGTCCAGGGGTTGTATTGGTGGCAACTCTCTTGATCACTCTGCTCTTGTCTGCTCTCTCGGCTTTCTTCATTGGCGCCATGCTTCAAGAATTCAAAATTGCTACCTCCAACAGAAGCGGGGTTGTAAGTTTTTATGTTGCTGAATCCGGCGCTGAAGAAGCCATCTATAAAATAAAAAATGATGCCTCATATATAACTAATTTCCAAAATGGAACCTTAAACACCTCTTTCACTAGAAACCCTTATCTTATAGCTAGAAGCTCCTACACGGTAGAGTTACAAAGCCTAGCTCCTGGCGAAGCCCAGATAACTTCAACTGGTATATATCAAGCCGGACTACTTACTGCTCAAAGAGTCATTAAAACAAAGGTTGTAAAAGGAATAAATCCCAACCCGCCTTGGAACAGAGCTTTATACGGCTCAGAAGAAGTTAATATATTTGGAAGCCGGGTGAATATAACTAGCGGAGACCTTTTAGCTAATAATGATATCGACATCTGGGGGTTCAGCACGGTAAACGCTGGTGGCAATGTTTATTCTCACGAGGATATCAATGTGTGGCTTTCTTCTACTTTAAATGTTACCGGAGAAAAAAGAGCGCAAAACTTCCCACCGGCTCCTGACCCTGTGGAGATGCCGATGATTGATTTTGACTCCCCTAACCCCAATTCTTTTAAAAACCAGGCTAACCAGGTTTATACTCAACAGCAATTCAAAGACTTATTAAGAGATAATCCAAATTTAACTCTAAACGGAATAACCTATGTTACGGGCGATGTGAACGTTAAAAAAGGACAGTTTTTAACTATAAATGGTCTCTTGGTTGCTGACGGAAGAATAAGCGTAGGCTTAACTGCCATAATGCCTTTAACAGACAGCGCTTCTTTAGTAGTTAACAAACCAGCTGACAACAGCATGTCAGGACTGCTTTCAAAATCCAAAATTCAGTTCGGGGTCCACTCTAGCAATATAAGCATAAACGGATTAGTCTATTCCAATGATCAGTTTCAATCATTTAATTTTGGGAATGCTTTTTCTGTTATCGGCGGAATAATTGCCAGAAGGGTTCAAATCACCAATGTCTTTTCGCAACCAATAACAATAACCTACGACGATGAAAGGGTCAGTAAAATTATCCAGCAAGAAAACTCCGAATCCCCTACTGTCCAAGTTGAGCATTGGGAAGAAAGCTATTAAAATTTTCAATTTTTTGTATAATTATATAGACAGGTAAGTAAATAAGTTAAAAGTTTCAGATGTCATTTATCAAAAACATTTTTGGTAGCATAAAATTACCCTTTGGTTTGGATATTGGTTATACTAGTGTAAGGGCAGTTCAACTGAAAAAAAAGGGCGGACTTGTTCATTTAGCGGGTTACGGAGAAGTCCCTCTCGGAAAAGATGTTTTCGCTGACCACACAAAAGTAAATACCGATGCTCTGGCTTTGGCTATAAGACACGTTCTTGAAGAAAGCAAGATAAAACCCATAACATCGAAACAGGTTGTCTGCGCTCTTCCAGAATCTGACATATTTGTCAAAGTCCTTCAGTTTCCCAAAATGACGGATGATGAGCTAGAAGAAGTGATAAAACTCGAGACAGAAAAAATTGTCCCCTTCTCTATTTCTGAACTTTACCTAGATTGGGAACGGTTAAAAACAAGTAACGAGCAAGAAAGTGAAAAAGACAATGTTTTGGTTGTGGCTGCACCCCAAAAACTAATTCACAGCTACTTGGATGCGATTAAAAAAGTGGGGTTGGAAGTTATTGCTCTAGAGATAGAGCCGGCGGCAGTATGCCGAGCCCTCATTAAAAAAAACGAAGGTAAAAACGAAGCGATTTTAATAGTTGATATAGGAGCAGATATAACGAGCATAACAGTTTATGATTTTGAATCAATTCAGGTAACAGGAAGCACCCATGTAGCAGGGGATTCGATAACATCAAGTCTGGGCAAGTACCTCAAACTTTCAAGCGATAAGACGGAAAGTATCAAGAGACAAATTATAAACTCCGACAAAAACCTAAACCCGAGACTGTTTAATTCGGCGATGAAGCCGGTATTTATGCAGTTAGGAAACGAGATATCTCGCTCTATGAATTACTACTCAAATTTTGTAAAAAACTCTAATCCCTTTTCTAAGATAATATTCTGCGGTGGAAATGCTCATATCCCCGGGATGATCGATTTTTTTGAAGAAATGTTTAATATTAAATGTGAAATAGGAAATCCCTGGGTTAATGTAACTGCCTATCCTTTAAAAGCCTTGCCTCGCTTAAAAGGCTCACTTTACGCAACAGCCATTGGTTTGGCTTTAAGAGAATTAGTGGAGTAAAAATGAAAAAAAATTCTAAGCACCAAATCCC
>CAYZYZ010000031.1:7901-9223 GCA_964482765.1 uncultured Candidatus Saccharibacteria bacterium
GACTCCTGTTGATATCCAGCTCTCTGAGATATCATCTCCGGTAGTTTCCGCTTCTCTAGAAAAAGGCGAAGGTAAGAAAAAAGCTCCACCTTTAATTCTAACAATAAAAGGGTTTTCCAAAAGTCAGTATCCTATTATGAAATTGAAGGAAGCTCTAACTACTCTCTCCCTATTTGATTATGTAGATTTTGAATCTTCAACCTGGCAAAAAGATAAAGCCAAATATGAATTTGTCTTAAAAGCTAAATTAAAAACATAAAATGGTAGAAAAGAAACTAATTTATTACATATTCATAATAACCTTACTTGGAGCGGGATTGATATCTTACTTCTTTTCATATCCTTTGGTTAAAAAAATAGACGAGAGCAAAAAAGAAGTTCAAAGCAAGCAATCGGAGTTAAAAGCCTTAGAGAAAAAAGAAGAAGAACTAAAGGAGCTTGAACTTAACTACCGAAGCTTCCAAGACAAAATTGACCTACTAGCCGGGCTCTTCCCCAAAGCAAAAAATGTATCCGATTATATAACTCAAGTTGAAAATGCAGCTTCGGGAAGCGGTGTTTTCATCAAAACTATCAAGATTTCAGGTCAGACAAAAGACAACAAAGAGGTTGACCCTAAATTAACACAGCTTTCAAAGATTGGAGATTTCTATGAGCTGCCTGTTGATATAACAACAGAGCCTGTGAGTTTCGAAAATTTTGTTAACTTCACTTTGAAAATGGAAACTCTATCAAGATTCACATCTATAAAAAAATCATCATTAAAGATAGATACTAATGGAGTTATGGAGGGAACAACAAACCTAGTAATATATGTTCTACCATGAAAATAACATTTAGCAAAAAAACTAGCCTTTCAAGAAAAAGTCTCCTGTGGATATATTTTTTGATAATACTAATCCTAGCAGCTGCTTTGTCTGCTATCGGCTACTTTTTATTGACAGAAGAAACTCATCAAGAGGTAAAAGCAGAAGTTGAAAGTATAAAAATAAATGAGAGTAAACTAAACGAACTCAAAGACTTTACTTATATTGGTACTCCCATTGACTTGTCTTATGGATTGGGCAAAAAAGAACCATTTAGATAAGTCAAAAGTTTTTTGGTTTTGTCACTAGTATAGTAAAAGGTCAATGGTTAAACGTAAGACTAAACCCTCTGGGCGTCCTCCAGAACGTCCTCCGCGTAGCTCTCTCCAGAGCGTAGCTTACGAGCGGAGCTTACGGAGCGGAGCTAGCCTCTGGCTATAAGCCCACCGGGCATAGCCCTATGGGCGGTGCCTACGGCTGGTAGCCCTACGGGCGGAGCCTTAAAACCATACCAAT
>CAYZYZ010000032.1:0-1913 GCA_964482765.1 uncultured Candidatus Saccharibacteria bacterium
GTTATTTTCTCAACAGAAACTGTTTTAATACCGGCTTTATTTAAAACTTTACGCGTTCCGCCTGTTGAGATAATTTCCCAACCTAAATCAACTAACTTCTTTGCAAGCTTAACAATACCTTCTTTATCTGAAACAGAAATAATCGCTCTTTTTTTCATAGGTTTATAATAACATTTCTTTTCCACTTTTGTATCGGCAAATGGAGTAAAAATCTCTTTTCTCTGTTCTTTTGAGCGAGCAAAAGAACCAAAACTCGCCAAGCTCTCGAAAAAATTAGTAAAACTAGAGATTTTCGTTCGCTAAAAATCTCAAACTCCTCGCTAACGCTCGTCAAACAATGAAATTTTTTGCCCCTGAGGTTCACCACTCACCAAAAATCTAGATTTACTAAAATTTTTCCTTCGGATGCTTGGATTTTAAAAACAATGCAAACATTGAGAAAAAGCGTGTGGTTTTTAACTGCAAGCATTGAGAAAAACCGCTCGAAAAACTCGAGGATTTGAAAGGGGTCGTTTGAAAAACGACCAAGAATCTGCTAAGTCGAGCAAAACGGGCGTCAGCACCCTTTTGCGAGACCGACCGAAGGGAGTTCTGATTCGAAGATTTCAAATCCGAAGAGTTTTTAGGTTTTTCGAACCGCTTGCTGCCTTTTGGTACTTTTCGGCAGTGAAAAGTACAAAAATAACCTATTTTTTGAGAATCGCTAAGAAGGCTTCCTGCGGTATATCAACAGAGCCAAATCTTTTCAGGCGTTTTTTGCCTTTCTTTTGTTTTTCTAAAAGTTTTCTTTTTCGAGTTACATCACCACCGTAAAGCTTTTGAGTTACATCTTTTCTTAAAGGAGAAATATCTTCCCGTGCTAATATTTTTCCGCCCACTGCTACCTGTAAAGCCACGGAAAATAGTTGACGCGGAATAGATTCTTTTAATTTTTTAACAATCTCTCGGCCGATTGTATTTGCTTTTTCTCTCGGAACAATAATTGCTAAGGAAGGAATAACTTCTCCAGAAACTAAAATATCTAGTTTAATCAAATCAGCTTTTTTGTATCCTGAAAACTCGTAATTTAAAGAAGCATAACCAGAACTTATGCTTTTGAGTTCATCATAAAAATCAATGATAATTTCTGCTAAAGGTGTTTCATAAAAGACTAAAGCAGTTTGGGAGTCAATATAATCCAAATTTTTATACACTCCTCTTCTGTCTTGAGTCAATTTCATTACTTGTCCCAAAAATTTGGTCGGGGTTATAATCTCCAGTTTCACCATCGGCTCCCGAATCTCAAAAAAGGTACCAGCTTGAGGCATATCATTGGCGCTTTTTATAATTACTTCAACGCCACTTTGTTTTATAACCTTATAAGGCACGGAAGGAGTTGTAATTATTAAGTCTTGGTTAAATTCTCTCTCTAGTCTTTCTCTTACAATATCTAAATGCAGGAGTCCTAAAAAACCAACTCTAAAACCTGAACCCAGGGCAGGAGAGTTTTCTGGCTCAAATGCGAGCGAGGCGTCGTTTAGTTTGAGTTTCTCCAAAGCCTCTCTTAATTCATGCGGCTCACCAGTAGTTGAATAAAGCGACGCATAAACAAAAGGCTTGATTTGCTTGTATCCCACCAATGGCTTTACTTTGTCAGCTGTCAACTGTGAATTGTCAATTGTCGTAACCGTGTCTCCAACTTTGGCTAGAGATATGTCTTTTAAGCCGGTAACAATATAACCTATTTCGCCGGTTTCTAATTTTTCTGTGGGTATAAAATCGGGGCCGAAGAAACCAACTTCCAAAGCTTCGCCTTCTTTCCCTGTTGCCATAAATTTTATATTGTCACCTTTCTTAATCTCGCCAGAGAAAATCCGAACAAAAACTACCACTCCTTTGTAATTATTGAAAGTGGAGTCAAATATTAAAGCCTT
>CAYZYZ010000032.1:2013-3918 GCA_964482765.1 uncultured Candidatus Saccharibacteria bacterium
GGCAAATCTATTTTATTTATAACCGGGATGATGGTTAAGTTCTGTTCCTTGGCTAAATGAAGATTTGTTAAAGTCTGAGCTTGTATTCCTTGAGTAGCATCTACTATTAAGACAGCTCCTTCCACTGCCGCGAGAGAACGCGAAACTTCATAGGTAAAATCTACATGCCCGGGGGTGTCTATTAGATTTAGAGTGTACTCTAAATCTCGCTGATTCTGCGGATTAATACGCGGATCTTGCGGATGATTTTTGCGGGCTTCATCATAAATTATGCGCTTGATTTGTAATTCTTTGCCACCAAAATTAACAAGTAGTGCCAATTTATATTTTGAGCCTTTTAAATAATGCCAGGTCTGGTTTTCTTCTAATTGACCTATGAAAGTAATAGCTTTTAATTCAATGATAATTTTATCTTCAATAATTAAATCAGGCTTATAAGTACCAATTTTTTTATTTTCATAAGCCACATCAATAGTTTTTTCTTTTTCAAAATTTAAATCTAATTTTTTAAATTCTTCCCCTAACGCTCTTTGATAAATGCTTTCTTTGTGTCCCGGACCTAATTTATTATAAACGTTAAAAAATGCACCACGAATTTTATAAGTTAAATCTTCATACAATAATCCGCGCTTATCCGCGTCTTGATCTGCGTTTATCTGCGTAGGATGCCAAAGCATCCTGACAGGTGTGAGTTTGATGGTAATTCCCCGCTCCCGCTCCAAATCCATTCGGTCCAGAGTCTGCTCTTTAATCTTTTCTTTGGGCAAAGTATGAGTTATTTCCAAAAAACGATCCGCGAGCGTACTTTTTCCATGATCTATGTGGGCGATTATTGCAAAATTTCTAATGTTCTTCTGACTCATAAAGAAAAGTATAGCAGAAATTTAGACAAATAAAATCCCGCATATAACTTGTACTGTCCTTAATAATTTCGCACAAAGCGCGGCGCAAGTTATGTGCGGGGAAAAAGAAGCCATTATACATGGGTTGTAGGGAAATCAGATTTAGAACGAAGATATTCTCTATATACTTCATTTATCCCATTAAAAATTTCATGAGCGTATTTAAAATACTCACTTATTTCTATTTCATGCTGTCCAATATATTTATGGAGCAAATAAATGCTTCCATCTACGGTTTGGCCAAGCTTAAGAATGCTGGACCTCCTTATAAGAAGACAGTTTTTATCTCCATAAAATGGTCTTTGCCCATATAAATATACAACTGCAATACCTCTAATAGAACCAGTTGGTCTTCTGGAAAATTCATCAATTTCTTCAAAATCTTCAAATAGATCTTCTGGAAGCTTATCAAGAACTAGCAAAAATCTTCTCTTTAACGATTTGCCAAGGGACTCTTTAAAATTTTCAGAAGCAGAATAGCATTCTTTAATATCTTTACAGAGATTATCTAGAATGTTCTCTAAACCCGAACTATTCTTTTTACTCATCTCGATCACCTCCGAGAACCTTCATAAATTGCAATTTTAATGAGCCTTCGTTGATATCTTAACCCATCTGGATTTTCACCCTTGAACTCAGTTGTCAAAAAGGTTTTAACTATATCCATAACCTTATGATTTACAACAAAATCTGCTCCGAGACAAAGAACATTGGCATTAAGGTGTTCTCTGGCCTGTTTTGCATCAGCTATGTTTTGGCAATTTGCGGCTATAATATTTCTAATTTTATTGGCAGCTACACACATTCCTTGTCCGCTTCCGCAAACCAAAATACCAAAAGACCCTACGTTGCGGGCTACTTCTTCTACTACTGGAAAAGCAAAGTCAGGAAAATTTACAGATTTCTCACTATGGGTCCCAAAATCTTTTACGCTACAACCTTTGTTTTTTAAGCATCTTTTAATTCTTTCTTTCAAATCATAACCGCGATGATCTGAACCAAT
>CAYZYZ010000032.1:4018-9153 GCA_964482765.1 uncultured Candidatus Saccharibacteria bacterium
TCAAAGAAACAAAAACTAATCTGAGGAATTAATTTTGGTAATCCATCATATAGAAATCAACATTCTTTGTCAAACTGTTAAATTTATTGGTTTTAATGTTTAAAAATCAATTAAAACTAATCAAGTTTTTTAGAGTTGAAAATTATAGAATAGGGTCTTTTCAAAATATTTTTGAGTCCTTTTATCTCGTCACTACCTAAAAGGTGAGTAACTAGAAAGTAAATCACGGCTCCTAAAAATACCACTACCAAAACCTGGGCAGTAAAACCTAAAACCGGGTGCTTTGGATCAATAACCGGGCTTATTAAATATTTTAAATACTGAACGCCCACTGCCATAATCGCAGAAGCCACTATGACTTTGCTTAATGAGCCCACTATCTCTTTGTCTTGGAGTGTCTCCAATCTTTTATGCAAAGCGAACAAAAGGTAAACCATATTAACAAAACTGGCAATAGTAAACGAAACTGCTAGTCCCACAACCGCAAAAGTGATATTTCTTTCTGGGTCAATGGCGTACTGGCTAAAGAATTTCGGCAGAGTCAAACTGCCAAAAAGATTAACCAGCACCGAAAAAGAAGCCGCATAAAAAGGAGTCTTGGTATCTTTTAAACCATAGAAGGCTCTTACCAAAAGAGGAATTGTTGCCTGCGCAAACAGACTCAAAGCAAAAGCTCCCAAAACCGCGGCAGTGAGTTTGGTATCGATAATTTTGAAAAATCCATATCCTAAAATAAGTCGGGTTATCTGACCTCTTAAAAGAATCAAACCAATTGATGCCGGCACTGTAAAAAACAGAATCTGCCGAAAGGAAATGGAAAACTCTTTTATAAAATCTTCGGTTCTCCCCAAGGATGCCTTTTCGGTTAAAATTGGGAAGACAGCGGTGGCAAAAGAAATGCCAAAAACCACGGAAACAAAGGTCTGCATATCGTTAGCCAGATTTAAATAGGCGATGGAACCTCCTCCGATTATCGAACCGATTATGGTGGCAATAAAAAGATTGGCTTGGTTTGCCAAAAGTCCCCCAATTCGCGGCGGAGCCAGCCTCAAAATCTGCCTTATGGATCTGTCTTTTAAGCTTATTATTGGCTTGTATTGGAATCCTAACTTTAAAACCTGAGGTAGTTGTATCAAGAAGTGCAGAGCCGCTCCAATCAAAACACCATAGGCTAAACCAAAAACTCCAAAATAGGGCGTTAAAAATATGGTGCCAAAAATAATACCCAAATTATAGAAAATAGGCGCTAAAGCGTAAACAAAAAATTTTTTAAAGGAATTCAGGATGCTGCCGGCAATGCTGGAGAGACCAAAGAGAATCGGCGAAAGCAACATAATTTGGGCAAGCTGGGTGGTTAAATTTTTGCTCGCCTCTGAAAACCCCGGGGTTATCAGATTGACAAGGTAAGGCATTAGGAAAAACAGAACCGCCGATACAACGCTTAAAGAAATAATAGTCAGATTAACTAAATAATTGGTGAATTGCCAGGCTGACTTCTTATCTTTATTGGTCAGATGATCCATGAAAACCGGGATAAAAATGGAGGACAAGACACCTAAAACAACCAGATTAAACAAAAGGTCGGGAATTCTAAAGGCGGCGTAGTAGGAAGCCAAAACTGAAGTAGGTATTTTTTCGGCAAAAAAATGGTTCCTGACCATACCCAAAATATTGCTTCCCACTGAAGCGATAATTAAAATTAGAGTAGCTCTGGTTTTAGAAAATTTCGTCATTAAAATTATTATAACATACCGCTAAACAGAGCTTAAATTAAAAAAACGCAAAACAATGCATGTATCAGTTCTGCGTGATTTTCGGCACCAGTTGTACGTAATATTTATGTTATGGATTAACTTCCTTTGGTTTTAATTCTGGTTTCTGAACCTGCTCTAATCCTTTTTGTTCTTTTGTTTTCTCTTTACGTTCTTTAGCGTCTTTCGTCACAACTTTTTCTACTTTTTTCACTTTGGATTTTTCAAATATCTTTTCGAATTCTTCGCCTTCAATGGTTTCCTCTTTAATCAATTTTTTGGCAATTTTTTCTAAATTATCCTTGTGTTTTTTTATCACTTCCCTGGCTTTTTGCTGAGCCCCGGCAATTATACTAGATACCTCTTCATCGATTTCCGAAGCAATCTTTTCACTGTAATTTTGCTGTTCGCCCAGCTCTCTTCCTAAAAACACCAGCTCATCTTTGTGCCCAAAGGTTAAAGGACCAAGTTTTTTACTCATTCCAAATTCAGTAACCATTTTTCGCGCCAGTTTAGTGGCTTTCCGCAAGTCATTCTCGGCACCAGTGGTTATCTCATTGAATTTTTCCTCCTCAGCAGTTCTTCCGCCGAGCATCATCGCTAAATCATCCATAAATTTTGAGCGAGAGTACAAGTGCTGATCTTCTTGAGGAAGATTCCAGGTATAGCCGGCTGCCATTCCGCGGGCGACAATCGAAACTTTGTGGACCGGATCGGCTTTAGGCAAGATTTTGGCAACTAAAGCATGACCAGCTTCATGATAAGCGGTTATCATTTTTTCTTTTTCAGTTAGAATGTGACTCTTTCGCTCCGGACCCAACATAACCTTCTCAATAGAACTGGTAAGCTCCTCCATATTGATCTCTCTCTTGTTTCTGCGAGCCGCCAGTATTGCCGCTTCGTTAATAAGGTTGGAAAGGTCTGCGCCGGAAAACCCGGGGGTTCTTTGGGCAACTTTATTTAAGTCAACATCAGAAGATAATGGTTTATTTCGAGCGTGAACCTTCAAAATATCTTCTCTGTCTTTTATATCCGGAAGGTCTAAAACAATTCGACGGTCGAATCTTCCGGGTCGAAGCAAGGCTGGGTCCAAAACATCAGGTCTGTTGGTTGCTGACATAATTATAACATTGGTATCAGTATCAAATCCGTCCATCTCCACCAAAATCTGGTTAAGAGTCTGCTCTCTCTCGTCATGCGAACCGCCAAGCCCGGCGCCTCTTTGGCGACCAACAGCATCAATCTCATCGATAAATACTATGCAAGGTGCATTCCTTTTGGCTTTTTGGAAGAGATCGCGGACACGCGAAGCTCCAACACCGACAAACATTTCCACAAATTCTGAGCCGGAGATGGAAAAAAAAGGCACAGCGGCTTCACCAGCCACTGCTTTTGCCAAAAGGGTTTTACCGGTTCCAGGGGGTCCAACCATCAGGACTCCTTTGGGAGTCCTAGCTCCTATGGAGGTGAACTTTCGCGGATTCTTTAAGAAGTCGACAACCTCATTGAGCTCATCTTTGGCTTCTTTGGCGCCGGCAACATCCTTGAAGGTTACCTGCTTTTTGTCTGGACCAAAAAGTCGGGCGCGGGACTTTCCAAAAGAGAGCGCTTGGCTAGAACCTGCTTGCGCCTGCCGCATTATGAAGTAGAAAAAGCCGACAATCAAAAGGAAGGGTAAAATAGTGGAAATTATATTCAAGATAAATGTTCTGTCTTCGGGTTTTTTATATTCGATATTAACCTTGGATGGATCAACTCCCAAATCTTTAACTAATGACTCATTCGGATTTTTCTGACTCACCTGTCGTTCTCCGTTTTTCAAAACAATGGTCAACTTTTCACCCTCTTCAGTGATTTTTTCAACATCTTCATTCTTTACTTCCTGAAGAGCTTTACTTAAATCAACCTTTTTGGGTTCAGCTTGCGGCTGATTGAAAAAGGTGTAGATTGTGGCAACTACAAGGATTGCCAGTATAAAATATATGAAATTTCTTGATATTTTTTTCATTTTTTTCGAGCTACCCGATTAAAATCGGGTAGCGAGATCCTGCGTAGCTCCGGCAGGGGCGAAGTAGGATCTCATTAAATTTTTAATTTCTCAAAATCTACTGCTAAAATTTTTCCTGTATCCTTTCTAGCCTGTGCCTCGCTTGATTGCCTTACCCCTAAAACTCCTAAAATTTTGCCCTTTCTGTCAACAATTATTGGCAGAAGCATCCGCAGTCTCTTGGGAATTTTCAAATCAACAAATAAATTCTGAAGTTTCTTGGTTCCTTGAAGACCTTTCATCTTGAAGGAGTCGCCGGACGTAAAAGATCTTACAAAAACCGGAAAATCAATTTTTTCAAGATCAAAGTTGAAACCTTTTTCTTTAATCTTACTGCCAATACTTAAACATATACTCAAACCGCTCTCAGGAATTCCGTTGTTACCAATTTTTAACTTTTTACTTTTTACTTTTAACTTTGCTAATGAGCCTTCAAGCACTACAACACTATCATAATCTACCACTACCTGCAATCGACCTGGCAAAATAACTGTTTTTCCAACCGCTCCGGTTTTTACAGTCTTCAAAAGGCTAATTATATGCTTTTCGGAGATATTTTTCAAGCCTTTTTGTAGAGAACTTAAAGATTTTTTTAAGATTTCAATCAAAAGGCTGTCTTTTAGCCTTTTCAATTTGGAAAGATTTAAAATTATGAGACCCGACAGTTCTTTCTCTCTGGTATCCTCGTAAATTTTCTCAATTTCAGGTTCAATTTTAGATAAAAGGTCTTTTAGTTTTAGGGATTTTTGCCAAATCTTTTTCTTGAAATTTTTATCCTGTTCTTCTAGTTTGGGAATGGCTTTGAGTCTTAGATAATTTCTGGTAATGCGGATTGAGAAATTAGTCTTGTCTTGTCGAAAATTTAAATTATTCTTTTGCTGGTAATCTTCAATTTCTTCTCTCCAAATGCTCAACAAGGGTCTTACAATTTTTAACTTTTTACTTTTTACTTTTAACTTACTTAAGAAGTTCATTCCAGAAAGTCCTTGGGGGGCGGCGCCGCGAAGATAATTCAATAAAACCGTTTCAACCTGGTCGTCGGCGTGGTGAGCGGTAACAATTTTTGAGGTTTTATATTTTTTAGCAACTTCGGATAAAAATTTATACCTTTCTTCCCGGGCGATTTCTTCCAAGTTGCCTTTTTTTTGCTTGGCAATTTTTTTTACATCTATTTTTTTAGCTTCAAAAGGAAGGTGATATTTTTTGGCGAGTTCTTTTACAAACTTTTGATCTAAATCCGAATCTCTTCCTCGAAGTCCATGATTTAAATGAGCCACAATTAAAAACAATTGACAGTTGACAGCTGACAATTGACAAAAAACATCTAACAAAACTAC
>CAYZYZ010000033.1:0-8745 GCA_964482765.1 uncultured Candidatus Saccharibacteria bacterium
AGCATAAGAATTAGAAAAGAATTTGCCGCCAAAGAAAAACTTGAAATCGTACTTTTCGCTTCTGCTTTAAGGCGAGGCGGGCGGAAGAGGGATTCGGTCTTTGCCCTTCCGCTCGCCGAGCCCGTTAATGAAATCGGTTCGGATATTTTCAAATACCCGCCGCCAACACAAGAAACAGTAAACAACAAACAAAAAAGAAAATTAAAAACCCTGTTAACTGTTTCTTGTTAGCTGTTATCTAAAATCCAAAGGATTTTTATGAATGAATTAGAGGAAATAAAAGACAGAATTGATATAGTTGAGTTAATCTCAAGCTATATTAGCCTCAAAAAAGCGGGCCGAAATTACAAAGCGCTTTGTCCTTTTCATAAGGAGAAAACCCCTTCTTTTATGGTTTCATCCGAAAAACAAATCTGGCACTGCTTCGGCGGCTGCCAGAAGGGTGGCGATGTCTTTGGATTTATTATGGAAATAGAGGGAATGGAATTTGGCGAGGCTTTAAGGTTCTTGGCAAAGAAAGCCGGAGTAACTCTCAAACAACCCACCTATGATTACCAAGAAAAGCAAAGCCAGAAAAGCCTTTTGATGGAGCTTAATAACTTAGCCACCTCTTTTTATCACAAGATTCTGGAGGATGAGCCGGAGGCTCAAATAGCCCGGGATTATCTTAAAAAACGAGGGGTCGACAAAAAGACGGTTTTGGAGTTCAAGCTGGGTTATGCGCCCAAAAGCTCAAGAAAGCTTTTGGAATTTTTGCTAAGCAAAGGCTACAAAGAAGAAGATATAATTAGAGCTGGTTTAGCTTTTAAAAAAGAGAACGGCGAGATCGAGATAAAGGACAGATTTTATAAAAGATTACTTTTCCCCATCGTTAACCCCTCGGGCGCGGTTTTAGGTTTTACCGGTAGGATTTTAACTCAAGAGAAAGAAGCCAAGTATATCAATACACCAGAGACTCCGATTTACGAAAAGTCCCGGGTTATTTTTGGCTTGGATAAGGCAAAAAAAGAAGTGGTTCGAAGAAATTGGCTGGTTATTGTTGAAGGAAATATGGATGTTTTGTCCTCGTGGGAAGCCGGGGTGGAAAACGCTGTCGCCTCCTCAGGCACTGCCCTAACTCGGGAGCAGATTCGCACTATAAAAAGATACACACCCAACATTATTCTGGCGCTTGATAAAGACGAAGCTGGTGGCGAAGCTTTAAAGAGAGGCATTTTTACCGCCCTAGAAGAAGGAATGAATATAAAGGTAGCTAACTTGGGAGAATTTAAGGACCCGGATGAGATGATAAAGGCAGACAAAAATTTGTGGAAGAAGGTTTTGAAAGAGTCAAAACCATTTTTGGAGTTTTATTTTGACCAATTTTTTGGTAAAATAGATGAGCCGATAAAAGATGTGACACTCAAGAAAAAAATCGCTGGAGAAGTCTTGCCTTTCTTGAAGCGCCTAGAGAACTCTATTGAGCGGGCGCATTATATCAAAGAGCTCTCCAGAAGATTGGGTGTCCCGGAATTATCTGTTGCCGATGCTTTAAGAAAAACCAAAGTCGAAAAGCAATCCTTTGAAGAAAAAGAAGAACAAAAAACAAAAAAGCCCACCGAGAAGGTTTTAGCCGAAACCATCCTAGGGTTAGTTTTGGCTTTTCCAGTGACAGTTTCTGAAATTGCGGCACTCTTTAAAGGCGAAGATTTTAAAGATCCCGAAGACAAAAAACTGTTTGAAGCGTTTAAAAAAATTTTTCAAAAAAGCGGAGATTTTAATATAGAAAGTATTGAAGATGAGGAGTTAAAGTCAAGAGGTTTAGAACTTATGTTTGTTGCCGAGGAGAGTCACAAAGAAAGCGACAATGAAGCAATCTTGAAAGAAGCTAAATTCTGCTTTAAGCGTCTTAAAGAATTTTTCCTTAAAGAAGCCAAAAATGACTTAAAAGTAAAGATAGAAGAAGCAGAAAAAGAAAACAATCAGCAGAAACTTGAGGCTTTGATGGAGAGCCTTCAGGAAATTTTAAATAAAGAAAAAGAAATCAAGGAGCTTTAGATGGCAAAGACCAAATCCAAAAAGAACAAAGTTAAATCAAAAACTTCTCCCCAAAAGAAGTCAGTGGTTAAAACTGTGTCCAAAAAGGCTTCAAAGAAAGCTCAAGCAACTTTAAAAAAGAAAACTAAGCCAACCAAAAAAATTTCTTTAGAGAAGTCTGCTAAGAAAGTTAAAAAAGCGGCTAAAAAAACAGTTTCCAAAAAGGCAAGTGCCAAGTCAACAAAAAGAGTTTCCAAAAAAATCAAAAAAGTTGTAGCCAAAAAAATTTCCAAGATAAAGAAAGTCGAAAAAATCTCCGGACCAGAGGAGTCTCAACCCTTTCTTGCCAAAAAAGAGATTAATGCTTTGGTTGAAAAAGGAAAAGAGCAGGGATTTGTAACTCAACAGGAGATTTTGGGAGTCATACCCGAGCTGGAGGAACACATTGAGCTAGTTGATGAACTTTACGCCCGTCTTATGGACATAGGAATAGAGATTTTAGATGTTAAAGACAGATTGATTTGGGAGGATGAGGAAAGTGAAGACTCAAGCTCAGCGGTAAAGGAGGAAGAAGAGGGTTTGTCTCAGATTTCTGATGATTCAGTGAAAATGTACCTTCGAGAGATCGGCCGAATTCCTCTTTTGACTGCCGAAGAAGAGGTTTATTTGGCAAAAAAAATTGAGAAAGGCGACCAGGCTTCGTCCAGAAAACTGGCAGAAGCCAATTTAAGGCTGGTAGTTTCCATAGCCAAAAGATATATTGGGAGGGGGTTGGACCTGATTGATTTAATTCAGGAAGGAAACACCGGGTTACTCAGGGCAGTTGAAAAATTCGACTATCATAAAGGATACAAATTTTCAACTTATGCTACTTGGTGGATTAGACAAGCTATAACCAGAGCTATTGCCGATCAGGCGAGGACGATTCGAATTCCGGTCCACATGGTGGAGACAATTAACAAGCTCATAAGGGTCCAGCGAAGACTGGTTCAGGATTTGGGTCGCGAACCCTTGCCGGAGGAGATTGCCGCTGAGATGGAAATTGATATAGATAAGGTCCGCCACATCATAAAGATTTCTCAAGAGACGGTTTCTTTGGAGGCGCCGGTCGGCGAGGAAGAAGATTCAAAATTGGGAGACTTTATAGAAGATAAAGAGAGTTTGTCTCCCCATGAAGCTGCAACTTATCAGCTTCTTCGCGGACATATTCAGGATGTCCTGCAGTATCTTTCTCCTCGCGAGCAGAAGATTTTGAAGATGCGGTTCGGATTAGAAAACGGGAGAAGCCACACCTTAGAAGAAGTGGGACAAGAATTCGGCGTAACTCGCGAAAGAATCAGGCAGATAGAAGCCAAAGCCCTGATAAAGCTGAAACGTCACCGGGAAAGCAAAAAATTAAAAGACTACCTGAAATAAGTTAAAAGTTTAAAGTTAAAGCCCAAAAAAAGAATATAGAATTTAGTATTTAGAATATAGAATAGGAATATTGAATATAGAATAGGAATATTGAATATAGAATATTGGAAAGATATTAATGTTCAATTCTGGATTCTTAATTCCAGATTCCCATTCAAAATTCAAGATTCTAGATTCAAGATTCTTTCTTAAATTTACATTTTGCACTTTGAATTCTTAACTTATATCGTTCCCGGGTAGCTCTCCGCCATCCGCCAACCGGTCGGAGGCGGAGGTAGAGCAGAAAGAAAATAAATGTATTCAGTTTATTCCTTATATAATATAAAACACAATAAAATATATATCGGACAATGTGCAGATTTGCTAGCTAGGTTAAAAATGCACAAAAATAAGACCTTTAAAAATTGTTATACGGCAAGATTTGATGGAGATTGGAAATTAATATTTGAAGAGAAAGTTAAAAGTAGACAAGAAGCCTTAAGGAGAGAAAAACAATTAAAAAGCTATAAGGGCAGAGAATTTATTAAAGGTTTAACAATGGAATGATATTTTGTCTTCGATGCTCCGGGGTAGCTCAATGGTAGAGCAGTTGACTGTTAATCAATTGGTTGCCGGTTCGAATCCGGCCCCCGGAGCATCGAAGACAAGGTATGCGAGTTTTGGGGTAGCTCTCCGCCATCCGCCAACCGGTCGGAGGCGGAGGTAGAGCGGGACCCTGTTAAGGTCACGGTTGCCGGTTCGAGTCCGGCCTCCGGAGCACCGGGGCGGATGGGTTGTGGGCGGGGTGAAAGTCCCACCCCCGGAGCCAAATTAAAAACCGCTTAATAAGCGGTTTTTAATTTGAGAAATTTTAAGATATTGTAAGATTAAGATTAGTAATTAGAGGTCTATCTATGGCAAAAATTTAAATAAACTTTCTCGAGCTAGAAGAACCCTTGGACAAAAGTTAGCCGATAAACTTGCCGCAACTATTGCTTGGCTTATGTTGATTCTTTACTCTTTAAAAATTAATGAATCGGCAAAGAGCAGCTTTTAAGGGATATTGCGATGTTTACAAAAATCAAACCAAGCTTTATAATGAAATAAATTAAAAAGGACAAAATATGGCAAAAGTATTAGTAATCGAAGATGATGAACGGACGAGAAATCTTTATAAGGCGGCTATTACCTTTCAGGGAATCGATGTTATACTTGCTCATAATAGTGAGATCGGATTTAGCAAAGTAAAGAAAGAAAGCCCTGACCTTATAATTTTAGATATAATGCTTCCAGACTCTGAAGGGATAAATTTAATTAAGAAGTTAAAGCAACACGCCGAAACCCACTCCTTGCCGGTTATCATTTTGAGTGATCTTAAGAATGAATCCATAAAAAAGGAAGCTTCAATCTTGGGCGCTTGTGACTATTTGGTTAAGTCTGAGAGTTCTGTTGGAGAGATCATAAAAAAGGTAAGAGAGGCTTTACATGTTGGTAAAAGAGCCGTCAAAAAATAAAAATTGAGCCCTGGACTTTTAGGGTTTTGAAAAATGGAAAAGAAAGAGTTAAAAGAAAAAAATACTCCCTCTAATCAAGAGTATTTTTTTACGGATTTAAAAGGTGTTCAGATAATTTCCGGTGTCACCGCTTTTTCGGCGGTCGTGGTTACTGTTTTAGCGATGCTCTTTCTCCCGGCAAGAATCGATAAGACTTTAATAATCTATACCGCCATATTTACCGCTGCATTCATAGTCGTCTATTATACAATTCCTAAACTTTATTTAAGTTCGCGTTTGATGCTCTTGCCGGACGCTGTTTTTACCATTGCCATAACTTTGACGATGTATGCTCTGCGGGATTTTGGGGAATTTTATTTAATTTTCTTTTTACTTTTAATTGCTGTTGATGCCTTTTCCTTCAGGCTAAAAGATTTTATCGTTGTTATCCTGATGATTATTTCCGCCCTTCTTTTTTCGAACCTTGTTTTGGCCAGAAATTTTTTCACTTTAAGTGATTTAACTTTTCGTTTAATTATACAAATTTATTCCGTAATAATCGTATCTGTTGTTATGAGATTTTTTGCTAAAGAAGCCTTAACCGAAAAAAAGGGAAAGGAACAAATTAGAAGACTAGCCACCAATACGCTTTCAGCGATAAAGCAGCTAAGGAACTTTTTGGATAATTTGGGAAGCGGAATTTTTGCTTTAGATAAAGAAGGCAAGATAATTTTAGCTAATATGGCGGCTGTAAATATTCTTGGTTGGGAAAAGGCTATTGTTGGAAGAAATGTAGGAGAGGTAATGCCTCTTTATAATTCTAATAAGCAGAGAGTTGATCCTATAGGTAGAGTTTTAGAGACAAGAAGACCAGTGAGCCGTTACGACCTTATGATTTTGAAAGAGGATGAGCCGGTAAAGCTTTATCTCAACATAACGCCGATTGTTGGCACAGAAGAAGGATTCCAAGGAGCCATACTGTTATTTAGGGATATAACAAAAGAAAGGGAGTTAGAAGAGCAGAAATTGGAATTTGTTGCCGTAAGCTCTCACGAGCTTAGGACTCCCCTTACTTTGATAGAAGGATATCTTTATCACATCCTTAACAGCCAGAAACTGAAATATGACAGAAAAACAAAAGAGTTTGTGAAGAAAGCCCACAAGGGTTGCTTGGGGCTTCAAAGATTAATTGTCGATCTTCTAGAAGTTTCTCGGATAGAAAAAAATAAATTACAGATGGAGCTGGAGAGGGTTGATGTAGGAGATGTTGCTAAAGAAACAGTTGCCGAGCTTCAACCAAAAGCCTCAAAAGCTAATCTTGATTTGACTCTGGAGATTAGAGATAAAAAGCTGCCTCATTGTCTGGTTGACCACCCGCGACTTAAAGAAGTTTTTATAAATCTAATTGAAAACGCCATTAAATTTACCCCCAAAGGTTCTGTTAAAGTTCAAGTGGGAAGGGATGGTAAGAATATTTTAGCATCTGTTTCCGATACAGGTATTGGTATGAGCAGGGAGGATCAAAAATTCATATTTAACAAATTTTACCGAATCGAGGGATGGGAAACCAGAAAAACAGGCGGTTCGGGTTTAGGTCTTTATATATCAAAATCAATAATTGAAAAACTTAAAGGAAAGATTTGGGCTGAGAGTAAGTTGAACAAAGGTTCCACTTTTTATTTTACTATTCCTTTTGCACAAGCTTTTAAGAAAACAGCCAGAAGAGATGAAGAAGAAGAAATAAAGAAGTTTTTGAGTAAGCTGTAAGAAAAATTCAAAAATCAAAATTCAAAAATCAAAATTACAATTCAAATTGCAAAATTAGTTAAGGACAGATAGTAACTCTTATTTCGCCAGATAAGAAAATTATCTAGAGGGGTTTACCAAAAATTAAAAAGTGATATAATATTATAAGTAATTAAGAGTTAAAAATGGAGCAAAAGAAAATCTTATTAGTTGACGACGATAAAGACCTCTGCGAACTTTATAAGACAACTTTGGGAGCAGAGGGCTTCAAAGTAAAAATTGCCGAGAACGGTGAGCAAGCCTTGGTAGAGATAATGAAAGAGAAACCCGATTTGGTTATTTTGGATATAATGATGCCCAAGATTCACGGCATTGACACTTTAGACATTTTGAAAGCAACCCCTGAAACTAAAGACATAAAAATTTTAGTACTCTCGGCTTTATCGGATCAGAAGATGATTAAGAGAGCTAAAGATTTTGGCGCCATAGATTATATCGTGAAGTCAGAAGTGGACATGTCGTCTATGATTAACCGGATTAAAGAAATTTTAGAGGGGTAAACCCCATTAGATCAATTGAGTAAATGTTGTGCAAAGTATTTCTTAAAAATATATCTAACAGGGTAAGTATTTATTAGATCAAGGACGGTTTATATACCTGCCTGCCGGTCAGGCAAGGTTTGCTCATTAAAAAGGCGGTGAGAAAAGGTGGAATTGAGTGATCTTGCAACTCTTGCTCGGAGTAATCTTAAAATTCTTGAAACACCGTACGGCACTGTTAATGCAGGCCTGCCATTCTTTCCTGGAGACTATGGCAGAGATGGTATAATAACAGCCGAACAGCTTTTGCCTTTTGATCCTTCCTTAGCCAAGCATATCCTTTTTGTTTTGGCTTCTCACCAAGGGCAGAAGGTGGATCCTCTAACAGAGGAAGAGCCGGGTAGAATCTTCCACGAATACAGAAAAAACGATTTCGAAATCTTAGTCAAAAAAGGTTGGTATTCAAAAAACGGAAAACTGATTTATTACGGCACCAGCGATGCTACCCCGTTATGGCTCATTCTGTTTTACGATTATGTAAGGCAGACGAATGATTGGGTGACTTTTAGGAAGTTGTGGCCCTTTGCCCAGAAAGCCCTTTACTGGATTGACAACTTTGGAGACAAAGATGGTGACGGTTTCATAGAATATGAAAGGCAAAACCCCTACGGCGTTGGTCTATACAATCAGGGATGGAAAGATTCCAAAGACGCTATCAAACATAAAGACGGCTCCAAAGCCTTATCCCCAATTGCTCTTGTAGAGGTCCAAGCGTATGTTTATCAAGCAAAAATATGCATGTCAGAATTTTATAAGATAGTGGGAGATTTGGACCGAGCAGAAAAGATCTTGCACGAAGCAGAGATTCTAAAACAGCGATTCAATGAGGCTTTTTGGATGCCGGATAAGCACTTTTATGCTTTGGCTTTAGATAGGAATAAGAAAAAAGTTGAGGTTATCTCTTCCAATGTAGGTCTCTCGCTTGTTACAGGAATAATACCAGAAGAGTACATCGATAAAGTGGTGGAAAGGCTTTTCAAGCCAGACATGTTTACAAAGCGGGGTCTTAGAACACTCTCTTCTTTAGAGGTTCATTATGACCCGAGAAGTTATCACAATGGGTCAATATGGATTCATGATAATAATTTAGTTTCTCTAGGACTATTAAAGGTTAAAAAATTTGAAAAAGCCCGTTTAGTTGCTACTTGTCTTTTAAAGGCATGTACTGAACTAAAATGCATACCCGAACTCTTTATCGTTATTAATGGTGAAGTAGAACCTTATTATCGCGCCTGCCCAATTCAGGCTTGGTCTTCAGGGGCGTGTTTATCTTTTATTCATTTTTTGAATAAACCCCGTTAGGAAATTTTGCTATTTCCGGCCAGAGGCCGATGGTCCTCTGGACTTCTAAATGGGTGAGCTTTTTACCCCGTTAGATATAAGTTAGAAATAAGTTATCTAACGGGGTAAATATAATAATTCGATTCGGACTAACACTTAGTCCGTTTTTTTCTTTCAATCCTTAGTTTACCATGAGTGAACGAAGTGAATCGAAT
>CAYZYZ010000034.1:0-8226 GCA_964482765.1 uncultured Candidatus Saccharibacteria bacterium
ACGCCAATAAAAAAGGGAGGCAGTGGTTAAACTACGCTCCCCATAAACATCGTAAATAAGGACGAACCCGTCCATGACTCAGACGGAAATCGGAACCGCCGTGGCAAACATCTTCTGCTTAACCTGAAGTTGCCCCTCGGGAGCGATGGTTAACACAATACCATCTTGCTTGGCTCGGCATGATTCAGAATCTCCACCCAATTCTCCCACGGCAACGCCTTGGGTGACCGCCTCGAAAAGCCGCTTTCGCGGTATAAAGATACCGGCCTTGGGCGCACGGTTCACTCTCCGATCCTCGTAGCGAGGAATATGATGATCTGGTTCAGGTGAAGATGCCGCGATACAACCGACTTTCCCCAAGACCCGAAGAAAACCCCGGATTATTCGGTTCCGCTGAACTTCCGAATAATATTCCGGATCGGCCAGTTCAAAACCAAACGCCGGAATCCCCTTCCTTTGAAGGGCATAAGAGCAAGCTGATCCCGCCTTGTTCGCTTCATCCTCTTGATCACCCAACTCCCAGATAACTTCTGGGTCAAACGCCCGGAGCAGTTCACCGGAACGCCGGCGGGTAATCATATCCCCCTCCCTGAGAAAAACACCAACAATCGGCGTCATCTGATGTGGAAACCCGTGGATATCGATAACGACTTCATGCTGATCAACCAGCTGTTGAATGGCGATCACCAACTTTCCGCTCGGTGAATTCTCAGATGCTACCCCACCCAAAAAACAGCGGTTGAGGTCATGACCGTCATCGGGATGATCACGTTGGTTGGCACTATACGCTTTTGGGCTCGCAACGGGCAACAAAGAAACTCCGCCCAAGATTTCGGCCGAAACCAATTGATCGCCCAGATGACGTAATAACGCCGGACCGGTCTTTTCGTTCCCGTGAACGCCGGAAACCAACAAGATTGACGGTTTCCCTGATCCATACCGCGAAACCTCCAGTGTGGTTTCATCATCAACAACAATTTCTTGTATTTTTATCTCGGACATCTGAATCTCCTTTCTGTCAGATAAAGATAGTTTTTCCGTTTTCAATGGACTAATGATATATCTTAATATCAACAAGCAGACTTTGTCAACCGCCTATCTTAAAAACTATAATTTCAATAACTTTTCAACCCCCTTTTTAATTATTTCATCCCCGACGCAAAAAGCTAATCTGAAATGAGTATTATGTTGAGAAAATACTCCCCCCGGCACAAGGGCGACATTGGCTTTTAGCGCTCGCTTACAAAATGCCGTACCATCACCATCGGGTGCCTCAATAAAAGCATAAAAACTTCCAGCGGGTTCTATTAAATCAAATTTGTTTTTTAAACCATTATAAACCAGGTTCCGCTTTCTTTGATATTGTTTTTGAATCTTGCCCGCCTGGTCTCGGTCGCGTAATGCTACAATGGTGGCATATTGAGCAGTCGAAGGCGCACAACAATATAATAACTGCTGAAGTTTTATCATTTCAGTAATAATTTTTTTTGGCGCGTGAAGATATCCAATCCTCCAGCCCGGCATGCCGAATGACTTGGAAAAACCGTTTAGAGTTATTGTATTTTGATAAACGCTGCCGATACTAAAATGCCTGACATTGTCATAAATAAAATCTTCATATATCTCGTCGCTAATGATAATCAAATTATGCTTTCTGGCCACTTGAGCCAATTCAATTAATGTTTGCTTGGAGTATACCTGGCCGGTTGGAGCGTTAGGTGTATTAATAATGACTGCCTTGGTTTTGGCGGTAATAAGTTTCTTCAACTTACTAATGTTTAATTGAAAGTCAGGATAGGTGTCCAATGAAACAACTTTAATCCCTAAAAGTTTTGGCAATTCTCGATATAAGACAAAGCACGGATCGGGCACGATAATTTCATCGCCCGGATTTAAAAGTGAAAAAAACGACAAGGCTAACCCACCGGTAACTCCGGCGGTGATTATCACATCGTCCGGCTTTGACTCAATTCTGTTTCTTATTTTCAACTTTTTAGCTATTGCCTGTCGCAATTCTAATATCCCCTGATTTTCGGTATACTTGTTATTCCCAGCGCGAATTGCTTTTACCGCGACCTGCTTAACGGCCGAGGGCACATCAAAATCCGGCTGACCCAAAGAAAAATCAAGCAGTTTCTTATTTTTTTGTTTAGCTTCAAAAATTTCCCTGATCCCTGAAGCTTTAATGCGTTTAACCCGTTTAGATACTTCCATAAATTTATTGCAGTAATGATAATTTAACAATAGGCGCTAAGGACGGATGAGAAACAATATAGCCCTTATGTTTAAAAATTTTATCAACCATCTTGGCCTCACGAAAATCTTTAATCGCATTAAAGAAAAAAATGCGATTATTCTTTTTAATGGCAGCTTCAACCACTTGGATGATTAAATCAGCCACCACCGAGTCAATGTTATCAAAGGGATTATTTTTCAGAATATGCTGCTTTTTGTATTGAGGTAAAAAGGAATTATAATCGGTCCGGCTTATGCCCATCACTAACTGAGTTAGATCGTTGGTACCGAAACTGAAAAAATCAACTTCAGCTGCCAACTGCTCGGCTAACGCCACCGCTCGAGGTGTTTCAATCGCCGCACCAAGCTTATAGGTAAGTTTAACTTTATATTGTTTTTCCACTGCGGCTTCGGCTTTCTTTATTAGCTTTTTTATTATCTTGACTTCCTGCGGGTCAATAACCATCGGAATTGAGATATTCGGACAGCATTTTATCTTTTTCTTAATCGTTTTTGCTAAAGCCTGAAAAATGGCGGCGACTTGGCTTTGATAAATATCAGGATGAGTAATAGCAAACCGGCAACCGCGATGACCAAGCATTTTATTATCCTCATTAAAACTTCTAATTTGCAACAATAGTATCTCCATTTCTTTAATTTTTTGATCAAATCGTGATTTTTTGTCTGAATTGTTAGTTTTAATTAATGATTCTTTAAGTTTAAGTAAATCAATGAATAAGTCTTCAATGGATGGAAAAAATTCACTGAATGGCGGATCAAATAAACGGATGATTATCGGCTTATTTTTATTTGATTGAAAAATTTCTTTGTACTGGTTAACCTGTAATGCCATCAACTTTTTCAGGTAAGCTTTTTTCTTTTTTTTGTCTGCCGCTAAAATATAATTCTGAAACTGTTCTAGTATGTTAGGAACGGTTGCAATCAAGTCTTCACTCCGAATCGCAAGACCGAAACCTTTCTTGTTGAACACCGAAGCCTGTTCAACACTCGAAATAAAAGATAAAATATTATTTTTACCTTCCTTGCCAATAAGTTTAATAATGCGGTTTGCCGTTAATTCGGAAATTTGTTTGAAAATTTTTGCCTCACCGACCGTCAGCTTGCCTTGATAGCCGTCAACTGCCACAGTTTCACCTTGGTTAATGACCTTCTTGCCGACGACTAAACAATTATTAATTTTATCAATAAACCCCCTGCTGTCGCCGATAACGATGACGGGCACTCCCAGACTCCGAGCCATTAAAATTCCTGGCGAAGTGGCACCGCCACGAATCACTATTATCCCCTCTGCCTTTTTAATTGCCAAATAATCGCGTTGGGTTATCTTTTCTTTTACTAAAATGAACTTCTCTTTTGTCTTTGCGGTAAAAGATATTTTGCCCACGGCAAGGCCGGGGGAAACAGCAACACCAGCCACAGAAGTAGATGGCGATTTAGTAAAAGCAAGCTGCGGTTGGAGCAATTTTAAAAATTCCGCGGGCTTTATATTTTTTAAGGCCTGCTTCGCAGTCACTTTACCCTGCTTTAATTTAAGCAGTGTATCTTCTATTTTTTTAATATTTTTCTGAACCATAAACAGGTTGTAACTTAATAAATTATATCATGATTTGGCAAATTGATAAAAAAGAGGGGGTTGGAAAATATATGTATTCATTCGCCAACCCCATGTTACTTGTGCACTACCAATGACCGAATTACTCGTTTGAGTCGAGAGCCGCTTGGGCCGCGGCCACCTTAACCACTGGCACAAACGGCAGCGGGCAGACAATGCCACCCCGTCCCTTGAGCAACTTATGGCAAAAGCGGATTGAAGCCAAATCCCAGGCAGTAATTTCCACCCGCTCAACGATTGAGTCGTCCAACGCCAACCGCAAGAGCTTACCGACCCCCTCTTGGTCAATAACCATAAACGGGTCAGCCGGCCAGAGCTGGTGCTGCTGATAGTGGCTCATGAACGACGCCGTATCGTCTCGGCTTGCGCCAAAGACACACTGCGTCAAATCCATAAGTCCGACTGCCAGAAAGTCGGCATGAACGGCCAACTCGTTGGCCAAAAGAACCGCGCGCGGAGTTTCAACCATGCAGCCTACTTCAAGCTGAAATGGCAGACCATCGGGAAACAGGGTCGTGATCGTTGTCTCAACTAAACGTCTGGCCGAAACAAATTCCTCAACCGATGAAACCATCGGAACCAGAAGTTGAGGCCGAACCTGAATTCCTTCAGCGCTCACTGTCATACACGCTTCGACTACCGCCCTGATTTGGGTCTCGTAGATGCCGGGGTGGGTGGCGAGCAGGCGACAACCGCGGTGGCCGAGCAACGGATTGACTTGGGTGAAGCGCTCACCCGGTTTCTCAAGAAATTCGTGTAACGGCGGATCAAGCAGTCGAACTATAACCGCTAAACCGTTCGCTACCCTGAAAATCTCGGAGAACTGTTTTCGCTGCCCTTCAAGTAGTCGCCACAAGGCTTCAGTTTTTTGTTGTTGGTTCTCGGCCAAGATTGCGGCTCGAAGTAATGGCAACGCTTCACCGGTAAACATCCGCTCGGTTGAAACGGCAGAAGGTATATGATGGCTAACCGCTTTTGCCACCTCATCCGATGAATCGGCAAAAGCCCTAACCCTCAACCGCCGATGTTGATCAGCCCATGACAGCAGAGTGGCAAGGTGTCTTGTCGGCTTTTGCCGAATTAGATCACGCTTACCGATAAACACCTTACCAGTGCTGCCGTCAACGGTAATCCAGTCACCCTCGCGAACTAGCTGTCCGGCGATGGTAGCGGTATTACCGTCAAGTTGCAGTTGCTCACAACCGACTACCGCTGGAATACCAAGCTTACGGCAGACAACCGAAAAGTGCGAACCGGTACCGCCGTGCGCCGTCAGCAACCCGCCAATCCGCTCAATGACCTGAACGTCGTTGGAATCAAGGGTGGATCGGACTAATATCGGCGAACGGTAAGAACCGACATGCGCCGAGTCAAAAACCGCTTGTCCGACCGCCGCACCAGCCGCCGCTTTCAAACCGACGACATCCGGCTTGGCTTGTTGATCAACCAACTGAAAAGCGTTGATGTTGATCAGCATATCAGCGTCAATACGCTTGATTGCCTCGACAACATCAATCATCCGTTGCTCGACCAGCTCAACGGCGATCTGAACGGCCGCCGAAATACCGCGCTCACCTTGCATCGCCTGCAACACCCAGAGTTGGCCATCGTCAACCGTGAATTCGATTTCCATCATGTCGCGATAGCGATCTTCAAGGTAGTTTCTGACCAGCACCAACTGATCATAGGCCTCGGGCAATTGCCGCTGCATTTGTTCCAGGGGGATTGGCGTCTTCTTGCCACCAACCAGCTCTTCACCGGGCAAACCGATGACGAATTCACCCGTCAGCTTATTTTCACCGGTTAAATGGTCCCGGGTAAAAGCTACACCCGAGCCGGATCGCTGGTTGCGGTTGCCAAACGCCATCGCCTGGATAGTGCAAGCCGTGAACCAGTCATCGGGGATTTTGTTGATCCGCCGATAGGTTTCACACCGCCCCAACTGCCATGAAGCGAAAATCAACTGAATAGCGGCAAGAAGCTGGCCACTCGGATCATCCGGGTATTGAACTCCGGCCATCTGGCACAATGCCAGAAAATCTTTGTCCTGCCGCTTCTGTTGCAGTCGCCGCAGACAGTCTTGAGCCAATGGTGCCGGTAAACCGCGGGCGGTATCGGCGTTTAAACCGACACACAGGATCGTTTCCATCATGCCCGGCATAAATCGTGGGGCACCCGAACGGACCGACAGCAAGAGCGGATTGTCCGGACTGCCATATTGCTTACCGGTCAATTGCTCCACTCGCCGCAACCGCTGATAGACTTCCTGCATCAAATCAGCGGGCAGTTCCTTGGTTTGCAAATATTGGCGACAGACTTCCGTCGAAATGGTAAATCCCGGAGGAACCGGAATTTTGGCGGCCGCCATGTCGGCCAAACCCGCACCCTTCGCACCGACGATCAAACCTTGTGATTGGCCTGCCTCGGCACAACCAGCTTCAAACGAAAACAACCTTTGTTTATTCATTTCATCAGCCTCCGTTTCATCTGTGGTAGTTTTAAGGATCAATCTTTTGCAATCCTCCTCCCTCAAGCCAATCATTGTTAGCCTGAATGAGCAGTATTGAAAAAAGTGGGGGCGACTGACTGTTTTGACCAGTCGCCCCATGTTGAAAAGAACATTTCGCTCTTACGCCTCGATCTTCTTGCCGCCCCCGCTGAGCGTAAACCAGTAGCCCAGAAGTTCGCCGGGCTTGATCGGATCATCCGGCATAACATCTTGCGAGTTGCTGAATGAGGGAATTTCACCGCCGTCAATCGAATTGACGACTTGGCGAAATGCCTCTTGCCAGCGCAAGATATTGCTGCGGCGCAGGTCGACGCACCGCTTGTCGGCACAATCGTGCAAGTCAGCCAATGTTACCGGCTCACTGTTCGGCAAGAAAACGAACTCATCGGTGATGATCGGCAAATTCAGCGACAGCAACATCTGCCGATGAATATCGCCATTACCGATGAACTGTTGGCAACGAACCGACAATTCAGTGTCGGCAAGACCGGCGGCCTCACGAAGCGTTGAGCAGACACGGGATATCACTTCCAGCTCCCAAAGCAGCTTGGCCACTCGCGGGCCGAGGTTAAGCACTGAGGGACTGGGAACGCCGCTGCTGGTAACCAACTGCTGCATCGTAGCCAGTAATTCGCGCCGGCGGCAGTAGCCGTTGGCCGAATCACGCAATTGCGCTCGATCCATCGCGGCCAGCAGACAGTGAGTCTCGTCGCCGTCCAATGCCTTAATTACCGCGGCGGCCACCTCTTCTTTAGTGATACAGCCCATTTGACCGGGAGCGGTTATCGCCGCCATGTCATGAAGGGTGTAATCGCCGTTCTCGCCGGAAGCCACCACCGGACAGCTGATCGCCTTGCCGTTGAGCATTCTGATCTGAGCTTGATTACCAAGCGGCTCGGACGGAGAAAGGTTAGCAACCGGAATCGGATCACAGTCCACCAATGGACGGTCGTTTGAGGTAATGTTTCGTTGCCTCACTTCTCCCCAACCGATCAGCGCGGCGGGAATCACCACGTTGATCTTGAATCCGGGAGTATGGCGCAATGTCCAGAGCAGCTGATGAAGAATACCGGCCGCCGAAACTTTACCCAACAGATTGGTTGAAAGCCCGGGTTCGCCGAGGTCGCCATGGGTATACATGATGTTGAACCCCATGCCGCCCAAACCGGTCGTTGAAACCTTGACATACCGCTCGACTCCGAATTCTTTCATCGCCTGTTGCAGCATTTGCACAAACCGCACCAGTGGCGGCACCGGCAGACTCCGGGCAACGGCATTGATATCCACGGCTGACGGTTCGTTGCTACCCAACGCTTTGCGGATTCGTTCATAGCAACCTTGCCGATAGCCGACCGCCGTTGCCGTGTTAACGGCATCAACGATAAAGGTTGGCCTGAAACGAGCCACAAGCTGGTAAAGAAACGAGCCACTGATCAATTCCCGAGTCAGCTGGCCATAGAGATAAGCCAGCAACCGCTTCTCTTCGTCACTGCCCTCAACAACTTCCGACAGGTTTGCCAGTTCCGACGGCAATAGAATATTGCCGCAAGAAGTTTCGACTACCGCCGAAGGAATCATACCTTGCACGGTTTCCACCGCTCGGGTCGCCTCTTCAGCGGTCAGGCAGTGAAGGATAATCCCTTCGACACCACCTCGAATGCATTGCACTGCCACCTCAATACCGACTTGTCCGGCACCGAGGATTAAGACTGTGGAATCTCGCTTACTCATCTTCATCACTCCTTTCTTTCGTTTTGGCTTCCAATTCTTCCACCCATCGGATCATTGTATGGATTCCGTCTCTCGCACCTTCGTTGATGTCCATCACCATTTGTCGGTGAAAATCGGC
>CAYZYZ010000035.1:0-7762 GCA_964482765.1 uncultured Candidatus Saccharibacteria bacterium
GCATCATAATGTCTAAAAGAACAAGATCTGGTTTTTCTTTTTCAACCTTGTCCAGGGCTTCTTCTCCATTAGAAGCAAAGACAACATTAAAAGACTCGTATTCGAGTCTTAGTGTATAGAGCTCCCTTAATTCTTCCTCGTCTTCAGCTATTAGAATCTTTGGAACATTGATCTTCTTTCCCATGAGATCCTTTGAATTTATTTTATTACATTATATCAAAGATTAGCTTTCTTGTCAAACGATTGATGTGTTATCTAAAATAAAAAACCGCTTGAAGGTTGGTTTTATGCCTTAAGCGGTTGGGTTTTTAAAAGTTTTTTCTAACATGTCTTTAGTGGGAGCGATTGAAGGAATTCCAGCTGGATATTTTCCAGTAAAACAAGCTAGGCAGCATTTATCTGAATAAGGTATGGCTTCTTTCATGCCATAAACATCTGGATAAGTTACACTATCAGCCTCTAAAAATTCTCTGATCTTTTCGTTGGTTAGGTTTGCGGCTATTAATTCTCTTCTATCCGCAGTATCAATGCCATAAAAACAAGGGTACTCTATTCGCGGGCAAGAACTTACAAAATGCACCTCTTCCGCCCCGGCTTTTTTAAGCATTTTTATGATTTCTTGAGAAGTATTGCCTCTTACTATTGAATCATCTATTACAATTAATATACTTTCTTTGACAACACTAATTATAGGAGGAAGTTTCTCATCAACTGATCTCTTTCTTAAAGGCGCATCCGGACCTAAAAATGTCCTTGCTCCTCTTACTTTTAAAAAGATCTGATCGTTTTCACAAGGGAAAAATTTTTTGAATTCCTGATAAAAACCAAAGGATGCTGGGGTACCTGAATCCGGCACTCCTGCAACCACTACCTTTTTTGATTTTCTCATCCATCCAACTATCGTTTCAATATTAAGTCTTATAAACTCTCGGGCCGCTGCTCTTCCTAAAGCTTTTCTAGAATCATAAACTTCCTCCCCAAAAAACTTGCTGTCAGGACGAGCAAAGTAAATTGGCTCAAAAATACAGAAAGAAAGCTTTTTGGGCTGAACAACCTGCTCGCGCGTTACATTGCCTTTTTCTATCACAATCATCTCGCCGGGCTTCACTTCTTCTATCGAGTCTTTTTTAACTCCTAAAAGTCTGAAAGCACAATCTTCTGAAGCAAAAAAGACAGTTTCTCTCCTTCTGGCTATGTAGAGAGGTCTTATGCCATAAGGATCCCTGGCAGCTATCAGTTTTGTCCGGGTCATAATAACCAAAGAGTAAGCTCCTTTGAGATCTTTTTTCATTGCTTCTCTTGTACGCCCCTTAATGTCTCTTCCACCATCATGGGTATAAGCGGCGATGAGACCGGTATCTGAAGTACCATATTCTTCCAGATCAATTCCCCGAGATATAAGCAGTTCCTGCAGTTCCGGTGAATTTATAAGATTTCCATTATGGGCAATAGCTGAATAATGATGTTTGGGATTTAGAATTGGCTGAAGGTTTCTTTCATCATAAGAATCTCCGGTAGTTGAATAACGGGTATGACCTATAGCGATATGGCTTTCTTGTTTGTAAACAATTTTGCGAAGCTCATCGACAGAACCGGGTATTTTTTTTACTTTAACTTGGTCACCTTCGGTCCAGGCAATCCCGCATCCTTCCTGACCGCGATGCTCTAAGTCTTTAGTCATTTTTAAGACTTTAGGCACTACATTTTCTCCTTTGAGATTATAAGCTCCATTTATTCCGCACACTTAAATCACATCCTTTCGTTCTAGATTTCAAAGAACACCTCAAACAGATGCAAAGCTAAACGCTAAACAAAAATTTTTGCATGGTTTTGCGTTATGTTCTGCGTCTGTTTTGCGACTTACACTTTCCCTCTGCTCCCGAATAATCTAATTTTCTCTTCTACTGTCCTTTCAACAGATTGTAAGGCATGAGGAAAAATCTTATAAGGAACTACCTCATCAGGATTCTCATCAAGCGCTGACTTTAAGGAACCGATAAAGGATACTCGAAGCTCGGTATTAACATTTATTTTCCTGACTCCCAGTTTTATGGCTTTCTTGATGTCCTTGCCCGGAATTCCCGAACCGCCGTGAAGAACAAGGGGAATCTTTACATTATCTTTAATTTTAGAAAGCAAGTCAAAATCTAATTTTGGCTCATCTTCATAAAGACCGTGAGCGTTTCCTATACAGACTGCCAAAGAATCAATTCCCGTTTCTTTAACAAATTTCTTGGCTTGCTCGGGGTCGGTTTTTTTTATTTTTAAATCTTTGATTTTTCCTTTATGCAGTTCGCTGTGTTCCTCAATATGACCCAGCTCCCCTTCTACCGAGACTCCTTCTTTATGAGCCACCTCGGCAACCGAAAGAGTTAAGGCGACATTTTCATCATAAGGAAGGACGGACCCGTCAATATGAACCGAGGTATAACCGGCCTGGATGCACATCAAAGCCATCTTCAAACTAGTCCCGTGATCCAAATGCAAAGCCACTGGCATTTTGGTTTCATTGGCGGCGATACGGACGATTTTGGAGATGAATTCCAAACCAGCATAATTGATTTCGCCTTCGGATGTGGAGATTACGACCGGCGACTTTAAATCCTCGGCTGCTTGAATTATGGCTTTGGTAATTTCTAAATTTGGAGTATTAAAAGCACCAACCGCATAGCCGCCTTTTTCTGCTTTTTTCAATAATTTTTTGACTGTAACTAACATAAGACTCCTCCGTTTAAAAATCCAAATTACAAATTCCAAATGACAAATGAATGATTAAATGACTTAATGCCAAATTATCTTTTTGACATTTGGATTTTAGAAATTGAATTGACATTTGAGCTTTGACATTTGACATTATTTATATGCTTCTATTATTTTCAAAAATTCGTCTGCCTTTAAACTGGCGCCGCCGACCAAAACACCGTCTATTTCATCTTTCTTGGCAAACTCTTCTATCGTACCCTCCGACACGCTTCCGCCATAGAGAATAGGGATATTTCCAGAGACTGATCCGAATTTTCCATCAATCGTTTCCCTAATAATTTTAACGACTTCCACCGCGTCAGAAACACCGCATATCTCTCCGGTGCCGATAGCCCAAACTGGTTCATAAGCAAAAATTAATTTAAAAGCCTCTTCTTTTTCGAAGTTAGATATGACCGCTTCCACTTGCCGGCTTACAATTTCTTTTTCTTTCCCTGATTCTCTCTCTTCTTTTGTTTCTCCTACACAAATTATTGGAAGTAAATTTTCCTCTAAAGCAGCTTTTGTTTTTTTAGAAATCTCCTCGTCAGTCTCTTTTTGATATCTTCTTCTTTCCGAATGGCCTAAAATTACATAATCGCAATACTCGGCAATTTGTTTTGCTGAAACCTCACCGGTAAAAGCACCACTCTCTTCAAAATAGCAGTTTTGGGCGCCGAGTTTAACGCGGGATATCACGCTTTTTACAGCATCTAGATATACAAATGGCGGGCAAACCACAACCTCGGCATCGGTTTCCGGCAAGCTCTTCTCAATTTCCGAAGCCAATCTAACTGCTTCCTCTTTTGAGGTGTTCATCTTCCAGTTTCCGCAGATAATTTTTCTTTTCATTTTGTGTTCCTCTCTAGAGCTTCCAATCCGGGTAATTCTTCCCCGGAAATATATTGTAGCATTGCCGAGCCGGCAGTGGAAATATGAGAAAACTTTTTTATGCGGAAAAGGTCTAAAGCGCTTACCGTGTCTCCTCCGCCGACAACAGTCTCTCCGGAACTTAAAGATATGGTTCTGGCAATCATCCTGGTTCCTTTGGAGAACAGTGGCTTCTCAAAAACTCCTACGGGTCCGATCCAGAAAATTGTTTTGGCGGTTTTAATAATGTCTTGCCACTTGATGAGAGTTTTGGGACCAATGTCATAAACTGCCTGTGGGGGTTCGCAAATTTTGGAAGGTATTGAAGTAATATCAACAGTCTCTGTCTTCTTGGAATTTAAAGATGAGGATACAACCACATCTATAGGCAAAACAATTTTGTCTGAGTATTTCCTCAAAATCTTCAAAACGAGCTCTTTAGCTCTATCTTCAACTAAAGAGTCGCCCAAGCCGAAGCCCTCAACTTTCAAAAAAACATTAGCGGAAGCGCCTCCTATTAATATGTAGTCGGCTATTTTGGCTAAATTTAAAATAACTCCTATTTTGTCAGATATTTTTACCCCGCCTACAACGACCACAAAGGGATGATGAGGAGTGTTTTTTATTTTCGAAAGCTCCTTTATTTCTCGCTCGAGCGCCAGGCCGGCAAAGCTTGGAAGATATCTTGTTACAGCGTCAACCGAGGCATGGGCACGGTGAGAAACCGGAAAAGCGTCATTGATATATACATCTCCCAAAAGGGAAATGGTTTCGGCAAATTTAAAGTTGTTCTTTGTCTCCTCTTCGTAAAACCTGATGTTCTCAAAAAGAACAACCGCTCCGGCTCTCTCTGACTCAATTTTGTCTTTGGTTTTTTTATCTAAAATGTCGCTTATAAAAATAACCGGCATATTCAAAAGTTTCTTAAGCCGGCGGGCTACAGGAGCTAGGCTAAATTTTTTCTCTCTCTCATTAGGTCTTCCTAAATGAGTAATTATTAAAACTTTTGCCTTGTTTCTTAAAAGATATTTTATAGTAGGAATACTTTCTTTAATCCGAGAGTCATCCAAAATTCTTCCGGATTTTATTGGGACATCAAAATCAGTTCGTAAAAGAACTGTCTTTCCCTCTACATTTGCTTCTTTTGTGCTTCTCATTAATTTCACCCAGCACTTTTAATAATTATTAATATAAATTAATTTATCTAAACTAATTATATCAACAAATCTTAGCTCTTTCTATCTATAAGTTAAAAAGTGCTGGGTGAATCTTATAACAAAAAAAGCTATAAAAAAAGGTAGCTAATCTATTTGCTACTATTAATGATCAAATTATAGAGTGGGGAAATTTTTCCAAAAATGAGTGCCAGTAGGGCCATCCTTACATACTTTCCATTATCTGCCTGTTTGAAGTAATACTCATGTATAGTATTATCAATATCTACGCTTATTTCATCAATCCGTGGAAAAGGGTGCATAATTTTTAGTGAGGGGTTGGGAGATATTTTTTTAAGATTTATTTTATATTTTTCTCCTAGAGTGAAGCCTCTTTTCTCTTCTTCGCTAAAGCGCTCAAGCTGAATCCTAGTTACATAAAGAATATCTATATCAACTATATGCTGATCTATCGTCTCTACTTCAAGTATATTTAACCTATTCGCTTCGGATGCTAATTCTTGTGGCAATTTTAATGGTGATGGGGAATTTAAAAGCACGGTTATACCATCATAAAGATTTAGAAGCTTTACGAGGGAATGGATTGTTCTCCCATTTTTCAAGTCTCCCATCATGCCAATTCGTGTTCCGTTAACTTCTCCTTCTCTAATCTCTTTAATAGTAAAAAGGTCGAGAAGGGCTTGGGTTGGATGTTCTCCATTTCCGTCACCAGCATTAATAATCGGGACACTGCTTGCCTTTCTGGCTTCTTCGGCAGAACCTCTTTCTGGGTGACGAAGAATAATTAAATCGCAATATCCGCTTTCTATTGTAATTGTATCAGGCAAAGACTCTCCCTTGGCTGCTGAAGAAAAAACCCCAGCATGTGAAGTTGATATAACATGAGCTCCCATTTTATTAGCAGCCCATTGAAAAGAATGGTCAGTCCTTGTAGAAGGCTCGAAGAAAAAGCTTGAGATTATACAACCATCCAGAATTTCTGAAACTAGATGTTCTTTGCCGTTCTGTATAATATTTTTCATCGCTTGAGCTGTATCTAGAATGATATTAATCTCTTCCTTCGTCAAATCATTTATAGAAACTAAGCTTCTGCCTTTTAGTCCATCAATAATTGTTCGTCTCTCTGAAACCTTCAATTTTGTCATCCCCAATTTAATTCACCTCTTTTATGTTAAAAGTCGACGTAGTTTAAGTTATTTTAACACTTATTATTATCACTTTTCAAAGATAGCGCCAACCGGACAGACTTGGGCGCACTGCTTGCAGCCAATACAGCCGGAGTCTTTTAGTTTTTTGCCATTTTTGGTTGAGATTCTGGTGCCAAATCCTTTGCCTTTTATTGTTAAGACATCTGAACCATATTCTTTACATGCCCAGATGCAGCGACGGCACTTGATACATTTTTTTAAATCAAAAACAACTACTCCAGAATCATCTATAGGAATATCAATTTTCTTTAATTTGAGATTTATTTTGCTTGTAGCATTATATTTGGAAACCAATCTTAAAAACTCACAATTTTTAAAACGAATACATGTTGGGCACTTACCAATATGATTTGCATACAAAAGCTTTAAGTTTGTTTTTCTTGCTTTTTTAACATTTTCTGTCTCAGTTAAAACCTCAGTCCCTTCTTCAACCAAAGTTGAGCAGGCGGTCCTTAATCCTTTTTGTCCTTTTATTTCCACTAAACATATTCGGCAACTGGCTGAAGGAGGAAAAATCGGCGCATAACAAAGCGTGGGAATATAAACCCCATTTTCACCAGCTGCCTTTAAAATACTAGTGCCTTTGACGGCTCTATATTCCTTATTATTGATTCTAAATTTAATAATATTTTTTTGTGTTTTCATAATTTTAAAAATCCAAATTACAAATTCCAAATGACAAATGAATGCTCAAATGACTTAATGCCAAATTATCTTTTTGACATTTGGATTTTAGAAATTGAATTGACATTTGACATTTGACATTTTTATATTATTCCCAAATGATTTAACTTCTTTCTACAATCTTCTGCTGACTTAAACTTAAAAGCTTCCATTCCTGCTTTTTCTGCGCCTTCCACATTATCCAGTCTATCATCAAAAAACACACACTCTTTTGAATTGACTTTAAGCTTTTTAGCAATTAGAAGATAAATCTTCTTTCCTGGTTTTCTTAGTCCCACTAGTGCTGAAACCACAACAGCATCAAATTTATCCTTAAATTTTTCTTTTTTTTCTTGAGCCTTAAACCACTCTTTAATATTGTTCGTCAAAAGCCCAACTTTAACTTTTTTTCGACAAACTTCCACTAAATTTTTCATGCCAGCTTGGGGTTTAAAGTGAGCAAAAACTTGTCTTTGAAGATTTTGAGTTTCCATATCTAAACCAGAATCTTCTTTGAACTCTTCCCAAAATTCTTTCTCTTTTATTTTGCCGACCTCGATTTTTTTTACATAAGATTTATTAAATATGGAATTCAAAAAATTTTGGGGCAGTCTGTGTTTTAAAACTAAATTAGCCAAAGCTTTTTTAAAACCATTTTGATAGTACACATCACCTAAATCAAAAATCACGGCCCTGTATTTTCTACTGTTAACTGTTAACTGTTTACTGTTAACTTTTAATTTATTTTTCACTTATCAGCTCCTTTCTAAAAGATGAAATTAAACCTTTGGCTGCCATAGGTGCACTTGCTCCTAGAGGACAGAAAGAGGAGGTCTCTAAAGCAAAAAACATCTCTTCCATCCTAGCCAAATCAGTTTTTGAAATCTTGCCTGCCCTGAGCGTAGTCGAAGGGTTTTTTGCCTGCCCTGAGCGAAGTCGAAGGGTATTTTGTATTATTTCATAAAGCCTCTGCGTTCCCTCACGGCATGGCGTGCACTGACCGCAGGATTCATTTTTAAAAAACTCTAGCCATTTTTTCATTTCTTTGAGTAAATCGGTTTTGTCATTATAAAAAATGACGGTGCCGGCTCCAACGCAGACACC
>CAYZYZ010000036.1:0-7700 GCA_964482765.1 uncultured Candidatus Saccharibacteria bacterium
TAAAAGAGAGAATTTTACAAAAATAATACCAAAACCTGCTTTTAAAGTTGTTTAAAAACAAAACGGTGATAAAACAGGTTTTTATTTTTAGTACCTCTTTTTAGTATCAAATATTTTTTTACAAATAATTTTTAATTTATCTTTTTTTAATTTTCTAAAAAAACAACTTTTATATCCTTTATGGCAAGCCATACCTTTCTGTTTCGCCTGAATTAAAAGAGTATCATCATCACAGTCTAAATATATAGATTTTACAGTTTGAATATTGCCGGATGTTTCTCCCTTTCGCCACAATTTCTTTCTTTCTCTACTCCAAAACCAAGTCTTTCCTGTTTCAAGAGTCTTTTTAAAAGATTCCTTGTTCATATAGGCAAGCATTAAAACTTGGTTGGTTTTGTAATCTTGAATAATCGCCGGTATTAAACCTTTATTTTTTTGAAAGTCAATTTTATTAATTATTTCTTGGGTTCTTAACATTTATTATATTATACTTAAAATTTATTAATAAAAACAATAAAAAATCCCAATCTTTTATTATTACTATTTTTATGTTATTTTAGTTATGTAAATATATAATTTAGGAGGCTAAATTGGAAGATATAAGAGATAATAACAATCTTAAAATAGCTATACCTAATAAGGGAAGGCTTTTAGAACCCTCTTTAAAGCTTTTAGAGGACACTGGTTTAATTTTCCAAAAAAATGACCGATCATTAATTTCTCCGTGTCAGAATTTTGATCTGGATATTGTTTATATAAGAGCAGGTGATATTCCTGAGTATGTTCAGGATAATGTTGTTGATTTAGGGATTACCGGCTCAGACCTTATTTTAGAAAAGGGCGTTAAGGTAGAAAAATTAATTAACTTAGGTTTTGGCAAAAGCACCCTTGTGGTAGCAGTGCCATATAATAACAAAATAAAAAAGCTTAGTGACTTGAAAAATAAAAAAATAGCCACTACATATATATCTACCGCAAAGGAGTTTTTAAAAAAGAATAGTATAAAAGCAGAGATTATAGAAATAGAAGGCGCTACAGAAATAACAACCAGATTAAGCCTATCAGATGCAATTATTGATGTGGTTTCTAGCGGTACTACTCTTAGAATGAATAATTTAAAAAAACTTGTTGATATTTTAGACTCCGAGGCAGTATTGATTGGTAATAAAAAACATATCGCACCCATCAAAAGAGACAGAATGGGCAAACTAGTTACTATAATAGACAGTGTTGTTAATGCCAGAAATAAAAGATATATTATGATGAACGTGCCCGAAGAAAAATTAGAAAAGATTAAAAAAGTTGCCCCTGGTTTATCTTCCCCGACAGTTATGAAGTTAGCCAAAAAAGGGATGATTGCAGTGCATTCCGTGGTTAATGAAAAAGATGTTTGGGAAATAATTAACAAACTTAAAAAAATTGGCGCAACAGGCATATTAGTTATGCCAATCGAGAAGATTACTTTCTAGCGGAGAAATAATGAAATCTACTGATTTAGGAAAATCAATAGAGGCTCTTTTTAAGTTGATAGAAAAAAGAAAAAAAGAAAAACCCAAAGGCTCTTACACAGTTTCGCTTCTTGAAAATGGTTTAGATAAAGTTTGTAAGAAAGTAGGCGAAGAAGCATCCGAAGTTATTATAGGCGCAAAAAACGGAAACAAAGACGAAGTAATTTACGAGACAGTTGATTTAATTTATCATTTGTTAGTTCTTATGTCTATTTTAGATATAAAACCAGAAGATATTAACAAAGAGTTAATAAGTCGTTATGAGAAAAAAAAGTAAACCTTCTTTAATCTTCATATCAGGGAATTCTAATAGGGTTCTAGCTGAAGAGTTAGCTAGAACTTTTGGCTGTAAATTAGGAAAGTCAGAAGTTACAAAATTCGCCGATGGAGAAATATCAGTAGTAGTTAAGGATAATATTTATAATTCAACAGTAATAGTAGTTCAATCAATAACCAAGGACCCGAATGTAAATTTAATGGAACTGTTTGTATTAGTAGATGCTATTAAAAGACTAAAGCCTAAGGCAACATTGGTTGTAATGCCATATTTTGGGTACAGTAGGGCTGATAGAGCAGCAATTAAAGGTGAGGCCGTAAGTGCGGAATTAGTAGCCAACTTAATGAAAGCAGCTCATATTGATAAGATTATCACCGTAGACATACACTCTGACAGAGTAATTAACTTTTTAAAAAATAATAAAATTCAATTAGCTAATATTTCTGTAATGCCTTTATTTATAGATTATATAAAGTCAAGTAATATTAAAGATTTAGTAGTAGTTTCACCAGACAAAGGCGGAGCCAAAAGGGCTAAATATGCGGCAGATAAATTAAATGCACATTTAATTCAATTAACTAAGAGTCGCCCTTCATGCAACAAAGTTGTTTTTGAAAATTTTAAGGCAAAAGTGAAAGATAAGAATATTATTATATTCGATGACATAATCGATACTGGGGGAACAATAGTAAATATTTCAAAGTTACTTAAAAAACAAGGCTGTAAAGACATGTTTATATTTGCCACTCACGGTTTATTCTCGGGTGATGCAATCGAGAGAATAAATAATTCTTCTATAAGCAAAGTCTATATAACCAATACAGTCTTTTTAGAAAAAGAGAAGCTGAAAAGTAACAAAATCAAGATTATTGATATTGAATCTTTTATAACTGATTCAATGAAAAGTATAATAAGATAAATCATACATAGATTTTGGAGCATTGTTTTTTACTTACTTTTGTGCTAAATTTGTGGGGTATTTTGCTTTACGCGGGTATCGTATAAGGGCTATTATATCACCCTTCCAAGGTGAGGATACGGGTTCAAGTCCCGTTACCCGCTCCAATTTTAAATAATAACTTTTTGAAATCGAATGAGAAGGGATCGGGAAACGGGAGTTTCCCGCCTGGGGTGACAGGAAGCATAGCGACGACCAGAGGGCGGAAGCCCTATGGAACGCAGTCCGCCAGCTGGCGGACGAGGAGTGAGATTCTGCTCGCCCGCTCCAAATTAATTTAGACATAAAAATGAATAGAATTATTCCCCAAAAATTAAAAAAAGGCGACGAGGTTAGAATTATTGCCCCTGCTTTGTCTTTATCTATAATTTCTGAAGAAAACAGGGAAATTGCCAATCAGAGGTTTAAAGACTTAGGCTTAAATTTAACTTTTGGTAAGCATGTTGAAGAGTACGATGAGTTCAATTCCTCATCGATTGAGTCAAGAATTGAAGATTTACATGAAGCTTTCGGGGATAAAAACGTGAAAGCAATTTTCACAGGTATCGGCGGTTTTAATAGCAACCAATTATTATCATATATTGATTGGGATTTGATTAAAAAGAACCCTAAAATATTTTGCGGTTTTTCTGACATAGCCGCCTTACAAAATGCAATTTACAAAAAAACAGGGCTAGTGACTTATTCGGGGCCTGCATATGCATCTTTCGGGGAATTAAAAAACTTCGATTATACACTAGACTATTTTAAGAAGTCTATTTTTTCAAACGAAACTATTACTGTAAATCCTTCAAAAAAATGGAGTGAAGATAAGTGGTATGAAGATCAGGACAACAGACACTTTTTTGAAAATGAGGGATATACAGTAATAAGCGGTGGTGTTGCAGAAGGTAAAATTATCGGCGGAAATTTATGCACCTTCAATTTACTACAGGGTACCGAATTTATGCCAAGTTTGGAGGACTCTGTTTTATTCCTTGAAGACGATTATTACATTCAAGGAGATTTTTCTGTAGAGTTTGATAGAAATCTGCAATCTGTTATCCATCAGCCAGGCTTCGAAAAAGTTAAGGCGTTAGTTATCGGGAGATTCCAAAAAAGCAGCGGTCTTACTATGGAAAAATTGAAAAAGATTATCAAAGCCAAGAAAGAATTAGACAAGATCCCCTTGATTGCCAATGTCGATTTTGGTCACACAACACCGATGATAACTTTTCCCATTAGTGGGAAAGTTATCATTTCAGTAGGCGATATAGCTGAAATAAGAATTGTTGAACATTAGTACATTTACTTCAAGGGCTTCAAAAATAGCAAATAATTTGGATTAGATAGTGGTTTAATTCCGTTTACCCGCTCCGAACAGGAAATTGCGATTTTTCCGCCACCGCCGAATTTCGTATTTCGCTTTGCGAAATGCGCCGCCAGAAAAAAGGTGTTGTGTTTGTTCTGTTCTCCCGCCTATCCCTTAGTGTCCGCCTAAGGCGGACACTAAGGGATAGCACGCACAACAGACTTACTCTTTTCTTTACTATTTTTAATTTTTGGTGTAGTATTAAAGTAGTTGAAAGGAAATATACCCATATTGTAATTCTACTACCAAAGTATCATATATGTCAAACGTTTTAAAAAATTTAAGGAGATTAAGAAAAGTCAAAGGGCTTTCGCAAGAGAAATTGGCGAGGTTGGCCGATGTCGCCAATAATACCATTATAAAAATTGAAGCTGGCAAAAACCAAAACCCAACACTGGATACACTCAAGAAAATAGCGAAAGCTCTTGAGGTTAGTGTTGATGAGTTAATAAATTAAAGATTTATGATTAATATAAACGGTAAAATTATTAATAAAAAAGATTTATTACAAAAATTAGAGGAAAATATTTCTCAAATCAATTCAGCTAACGAATTAAAAAATCTTTGGCACGACTATTTTGGAAAAGAAGGGATTGTTAAAACGCTATTCAATGAGATCAAAACATTATCACAAAAAGAAAAAAAAGAAATAGCTCCTCTGGTACAAGAATTACAAAAAACTATTTTAAAGTTATTCGAAAAAAAGGAAGCTGAACTGAAAAAATCTCAACTTAAACAAGAATTAATAAAGCAGGCCGAAGATTTGGATTATAAAACTCCCAAAATAGGGCACCTTCATCCTATAACCCAAACGATAAGGATGCTTAATAAAATTTTTGTAGAGATGGGTTATAGCATAGTGGATGGTCTAGAACTAGAAGCTGATGAATATTGTTTCCAACGGTTAAATGTTCCTCCTAACCATCCTGCAAGAGACATGCAAGATACAATATATATACAAGAACCAGATATTCTTTTAAGGACGCAAACCTCATCTATAGAGGCCCGAGTGTTAGAAAATTATAAACCTCCCCTTAAGATGGTTTGTCCGGGAAGAGTTTATAGAAATGAAAAACCAAATAAAAGTAATCATTTTATCTTTCACCATTATCAAGGGTTTGTTGTAATGGAAAAGATCAGTTTAAAGGATTTATTCGGAACAATCAGTTACTTATTTGAAAAAATGTACGGGTCGAATGTTAAAATCAGGTTTAGAAATAAATATTATCCAGAAGTTGAACCAGGAGTTGGTTCTGATATGCAATGTTTTAACTGTAAAGGAAAGGGATGCGCAGTGTGTAAGGGTGTAGGCTGGATTGAAATGGGAGGAGCAGGAATTATTCATCCTAATGTAATGAAAATGGCTGGGATAGATACTAAAAAATGGAAGGGATTTGCTTTTGGTTTGGGGCTCGACAGATGGGTTATGGCAAAATACAACATTGCCGATATAAGGACCTTGCTTGGTGGTAATTTAGGATATAAATATTACGAAAATGAAAATATTATATAGTCAAATTAAAGAATTAATACCCAGTCTTAAGGCGACTCCCAAAGAAGTGACGGATGTTTTAACTTTTATTGGTTTTATGAAAGATGGTTGCGAAGAAGTCCGGCACCAAAATAAAAAAGATTATCTTCTAAGTTTCGAAGTGAGACAAAATCGGGCTAACTGTTTGTCAGTAATTGGATTAACAAAAGAGGTTTCTGCTTATTATGGGCTTGAGATTAAATTGCCTAAAATTTCTTCACTGCCTGTTTTTAAATCTGAAAGCAGTTTAGATATTGAAGTTAAGGCAAGTGATTATGTTAAAAGAATTTTAGCAGTTAAGATAAAAAGATTAAAAAATAAAGAATCCCCTGAATGGTTAAAGGAATTTTTGTCTTTTTATGGGATTAACCATATAAATCTTTTGGTTGATTTATCAAATTATGTAATGTTTTTAACTGGTTATCCTGCGCATTTATTAGATACGGATAAGATCAATGGCCAGCTTTTTTGGTCTTTGAATAATGATTTTGACGAAATAATGACTCTAGATGGTTCTAATATAAAATTAAAAAAAGACGAATTAATCATTAGAGATAACAAAAATGTTTTAGCTTTAGCCGGAATTATAGGAGGGAGAGTTGCGGAAATCGATGTAAATACCAAATCAATTATTGCAGAAATAGCAGTTTATAACCCCTCGATTGTTATAAAAAATTCAAGAAATTTAAAAATAATCACAGAAGCAAGCAATAGACTGGGAAAAGATTTAGACCCTAATGGTTCTGAATTCGCAATCAAGTTGTTGGTTTCTATGATCATTGAAAATTGCGGCGGAAGCATTGACAGTAAACTCTTTGATTTTTATCCACAAAAATACATTTCGCCCGAAATTGAGTTTGATCCTAAACTCCCAAGCATTTATGCCGGAGTTAATATTCCCGAGGCAAAATCTCTAGAAATTTTAAAAAACCTTGGTTTCAAAATAAAATCATTCGGCAACAAATTAATGATTATACCACCCATAGGTCGAATGGATGTTTCGATAATAGAAGATTTAACTGAAGAAGTGATAAGGATGCTTGGTTACGAAAAAATACCCTCCAATGAGATACCGAAATTGGAAGTAGTCAAAAATATTACGCCTAAGAATATTTATTTGACGGAAAAAATCAGAGATATTTTATCCACTTTAGGTTTCGACGAAATTCTTTCATGGCCATTAACGGAAAAAAGAGATAATTCCAAAGTCAATTATTTAGATTGGGACATTGTTAGTACACAAAACTCTTTAAATGAAGACTACCCGGACTTGAGGCAATCCATAGCAATTAGTTTAATTAATCAGACTCAGGAGTATTTTAAAAAGAATATTGAACATATAAAGATTTTTGAGATTGGTAAGGTTTTTGGCAAAAAAAGAAATAATTATGAAGAGTATGAAGCCCTTGGAATTTTAATACGCATATTCTCTAAAAACAGAGGATTGCCCATGGCTAAAGAAACAGTAGAAAAGCTATTAAGGTTGATTGGTTTTACTGATATTTCTTACAAAGGGTCAAAAATTAAACCACAAATAGCCAATCCGTATTCCTGTTGGGATATAGTGATAGAAGGGGAAACGATAGGCATTCTTTATAAATTGAAACCTCAGGGATTAAATCAAAATACCTATTTCACCGAATTTAATCTTACCAAACTTACAAAACTTTTAGAAAAAATTCATAATAATCCGATAGTAGAACTTACTCAAAAACTCATGGTTTTAGATGCCAATGTAGAACTTAAAAAAGATGAGTCCATAAATGATTTTTTGACCGATATTAAGAAAAAGATTAAAAATGAAAATATATGGAGCGTAACTATTATTGACAAATTTCCGCTGAAAGAAAAAAACAGATACACTATAAGAGTCTCTTATAAAGAATTATCTGATCAAGAAGCTAAAGAAATTCACTTAGATGTTTTTAATTTAATCCCAAAGAAAATCAACTAATTTTATGGAAGAAAAATACAAAAGGATCCAACGAATCGTAGAAAAGGAGTTATCTTGTTCTGCTCATAATATGGCTCATGTAATGAGAGTCTATAATCTTTGTTTATTTTTAACGAAAGGA
>CAYZYZ010000037.1:0-1293 GCA_964482765.1 uncultured Candidatus Saccharibacteria bacterium
TTATTAAATTTTTTTATTCGTGGCATTAGGATTATTCGTAGATTCGGATCGGTTTATTAAATTTTTTTATTCGTGGCATTAGGATTATTCGTAGATTCGGATCGGTTTTTACCTTTTAAATATCACCTGCGAAATGGTATAAATCGGCATCATTATAGCCAGCATAATAGCAGCCACAATTATCCCCATAAATACTATTATCACTGGCTCCATCAAAGTTGCCAAAGCCTTTACAATATTGTCAACCTCATCTTCATAGTAGTTCGCCATACTGTCCAGCATGCTGTCCATCTCGCCGGTCTGTTCCCCTATCTTCATCATCTGTGAAACTATGGAAGGAAATAAAACTGAATCAGAAAGCGAAGAAGATAAAGAACCGCCACCCTTTACTTCATCCGCCATCTTCAAAACCTCCTCCTCATAGGAAACATTGCCCATAGATTTAGAAGTTATTTTTAATGAGTCCAAAATAGAAACGCCAGAGCCAACAAGCGTCCCCAAGGTTCTGGTAAACCTTGCTAAATAAATTTTGGTTATCAAATTTTTAAATAATGGAATTTTAAGCTTAAACGAATCCCAAATCTTTCTCCCTGAAGGAGTCCTGATAAAATATCTAAAAGCAACAAAAAATCCTGCCAAAAAGATCAAAAGCAGCCACCAAAAATGTTTTAAAAAGTCTGAAACCCCCATCATAATTCTAGTAATAAGCGGAAGTTCACCCTTAAATTCATCATAGAGATTTTTTAGCTTTGGAAGAACATAAACAAGCATCAAAATAACAACTCCTGCTGCCACCGTAAGAATAACAGTTGGATAAATCATTGCCCCCCTTATTTTGGAAATAAACTTGGCTTCCAGTTCCAGCTGATTCGCCATTCTCTTAAGAACCTTCTCCAGATTTCCTGATTTTTCTCCGGAGGCTATAATACTGATATCCAGCTCTGAAAAAACATTGGGATGGCGAGAAAAAGCATCCGCCAAGGAAGAGCCTCCTTCGACCCGAGTCAAGATATCGCCAAATGTACTCTTTAAAATCTTATTAGAAGATTCATGCTCCATTATTCCCAAAGCTTGAGCCACAGGAAGACCGGCACCAACCAAAGAAGCCAACTGACCTACGGCTAGTGCTTTCTTCTTTCGGGAAACGCTTTTTAAAAAAGAAAGGAAGGGTAAACTCTCTAAAAAGGCAGCTGTTTCTTGGGTTTTTCTTATCTCAATCGGAAAGAGTTTTTTAGATGTCAAAATCTTGGCGGCTGAGGAAGGATTTACTGTCTCTATCTCGCCGGTAACTAT
>CAYZYZ010000037.1:1393-2547 GCA_964482765.1 uncultured Candidatus Saccharibacteria bacterium
TTTTTAACAAACCTCTCTAGTTGATTAATATTTAAGGCATAGTTTTTAGCCTCTTCTAAGGAAACCTTTCCTGTCTTAACCAGTCTGGCTAAATCAGAATCGATTGTCTGCATCCCCTCCTCGGCTCCTGTCTGAATTACTGTCTCCAACTGATGCGTCTTGGCTTCTCTTATTATATTTCTTACTGCGGCATTAACCATCAAGATCTCGGAAGCTACTACTCTTCCTCCGCCGATTTGAGGCAATAATCTTTGAGATACGATTCCCACCAATATTCCGGATAGCTGAATTCTTATCTGCTGTTGTTGATGGGGAGGAAAAACATCAATTATTCTGTCCACGGTCTGAGCAGCATTGTTGGTGTGTAACGTCGCAAAAACCAAGTGTCCGGTTTCAGCTATGGTTATGGCTGTTGAGATGGTCTCCAAATCTCTCATCTCTCCCACCAAAACCACATCCGGGTCTTCCCTTAAAATAGCTCTCAAAGCTGCTGAAAATGAACGAGTGTCATAATGAATTTCTCTTTGGGCAACAATTGACTTAATATGGTTGTGATTATACTCAATTGGGTCTTCAACCGTTATTATGTGACAGGCTTTCTCTCTATTTATCTTGTCTACCATAGCTGCCAGAGTGGTTGACTTGCCGTGACCAGTGGGGCCGGTTACCAAAACAAAGCCTTGAGAGTACTCGGTAAATTTATTTAAAATCTGGGGCAATCCTAGCTCTTCAATGTTTCTAATCTTCAAAGGAATGAGTCGCAAAGAAAGACCGACATTGCCCTTCTGGTGATAAGCATTTGCCCTGAAACGAGCTACTTTGCCGTAGGCAAAAGAAAAATCTATCTCTTTGTCTTTTAAAAGAATCTCCTTTTGAGCATCGGTCAGCACTGAAAAAGTAAGGTTTTTAATATCTTCTCTTTCTAAAACTGGGTATTGGGTTAAAGGTTTGAGAAGACCATCAACCCTAAGAGTCGGCGGCACACCAACCGAGAGATGCAAATCTGATGCATCCTGTTTAAATATCTCTTCTAATAATTCTTCTATCTGCATAATATTTTATTATAACTAAATTATTACTTTTTTACTTGATATTAAATTTTTTAGTAGTTTGCTTCCTTTACTTTCCAGTTAACTGTTATCTGTTTCCTGTTT
>CAYZYZ010000037.1:2647-7623 GCA_964482765.1 uncultured Candidatus Saccharibacteria bacterium
AGTTTTCCCATCCTTTCTGTCATCTTAAACACCTCAAAAACACCAATACGCCCGGAATAGCCCGTGTTTCGACAATACGGACAACCTGCACCCTTATAAAGAGTGAAGGATTTACTGTCGGCAAAGGGCAGTTTTTCATAACCCAAATATCCCAACTTTTCGGCACTATCAGAACCGCCTCTTTTAGACAGGAGGTTGCCAATTGTATTTATTATTGATTCAACTTCTGACTGCGATGCTTCATAAGCTTGGCGACACTTTAGGCAAATTCTTCTGGCTAATCTTTGACCTATAACCGCATTTACTGTTGAAGAGATAAGAAAAGTCTCCACATTCATATCTAAAAGACGCGGCAGAACTCCGGCAGCAGTATTGGTGTGAAGCGTTGAAAGCACAACGTGACCAGTCAAGGCTGCCTGAATTGCCAAATCAGCGGTCTCTTTGTCCCTTATCTCTCCCACCATAATAATGTCTGGGTCCTGCCTTAAGACTGACCTTAACCCAGAAGCGAAAGTGAGCCCTACTTTGGTATTTATTTGGATCTGATTTATTCCTTCGATATTGTATTCAACTGGGTCTTCTAAAGTTATTATATTAATCTCCGGGGAATTTACTTTATTCAAAATTGCATAAAGGGTGGTTGACTTACCAGAGCTCGTGGGACCAGTAGAAAGAATCATACCCCAGGGTTTCTCCGACGATTCCCCAATTAATTTGAAGGCATTACCTTTAAGCCCTAAGTTTTCCAATGTTATGAGGGTAGCTGATTTGTCCAAAAGACGGAGTACGATTTTTTCTCCGTAAATAATTGGGGAGATAGAAACCCTTAAGTCAACCTCTCTATTTTCCATTACTATTTGGAAACGCCCGTCTTGAGGAACTCTATGCTCGTCAATCCGCAAATCTGAAAGAATTTTTAGTCTAGTAATTAAAGCTGAGTGAATATGTTTTGGCAGAGTCATAATATTCTGCAAGATTCCGTCTATGCGGTAACGAACTTTGACAATCTTATCCCGTGGCTCTATGTGAATGTCCGAAGCCCGCGACTTAATAGCGTACTCCAAAATTGTATCAACTGCCCTGGTGATTGGAGCATCCTGAACAATCTTTTCAACCTCTGGTGCTTTCTTGACCCCCTCTTTTCCCTCTGGAGCTCCCTCTATGCTTTTTAGGGCTTCCGTTACTTCTACTTGATAATCTTGGAACTGAGAGATGGCATACTGAATGCTTTTCTTGGAGGCGATGTAAGGAATAATCATCAAGCCGGTCTTTTTTTCTATAAAATCAATCACCTGAACATCATAAGGATCGAGCATTGCCACTTTTATTTGTCCGCCGCTTATCTCAAAAGGAGCCACCAAGTGATTGGTGCAGTATTCTTTATTGACAATTTTGAAAACCCCAGGCTCTATGGCTTTGCCTGAAAGATTTATGTAAGGAATACCCGAAGACAGAGCTTTAATTCTTACAATGTCTTCTTCTGAAATCAGTTTTTTATCTAAAAGAAAATCCTCTAAGGATTTTCTTTTTTCCTCAGATTCAGCCTTTGCTGATTTGAGTTGATCGGATGTCAAAATCTTAAGCTGTAGTATTATGTCTTCAAATTTTTTTTGATCTTTAACTAACATCTTAACTAAATTACTAATTTCTAATTTCTAATCAATACCTAATTCTTTAATGTCTAATGTCTAAATTTTTTATTTGGTCATTTTGCCATTGGGATTTCATTAGTAATTAGGAATTAGGAATTTTGGGATTATCTTTCTTCCTTGAAAATGTCCTTTTTACCGAGATTGGAAGGAGTTACTTCCAACAGTCTGTACTCTTCGAACTCTTTGAGTTTCGAGAGTGTGTCTTTATCTATATTCGTATTTAGAGGAGTCACCTTTTCGCCAGTCTCTTCAGTTTTTATACCTTTCCCTTTGGGACTAAAGCTTCCGATAACAAAACTCAGCGAGAAAATCATTACAGCAATTGCAATAAAAGAAATTATTATCTGGCCTAGGCTAAGCTTTCTCATTATTTTGCCTCACTCTCTAAAGGTTTATAAAATGCGCTCAGGGTAACTTGAATATCCAGACTGCCGTCTTCTTTGCTTTTTATGTCTACCTTGGAAATCCTCAAAATTCTCAAAGCTTTTCCCGAGTATGTTAGGAAGCTTTTGAAAGAATCATAACTGCCGCTTAGCGTTAGAGTATATTTCAATTCATTGGCCCCTGATGATAGTGGAGTGCTTTCTGAAGCTTGTGATTGAGTACTCAACGTTCCGGTATTTTGAGAAGTATCCTCTCTTATCGAACTAACATAAAGCCCTGAATTAGAGGCTAAACTCTCCAGTTCCATAAAGAGTCTGCCTTTGTCTGGATTTTCCGGCAAAGCAGCAAGAACCAAATCAGCCTTCTCTTTCCACTCTTTTTCTTGTGAAGAAAACTCCTTAAGCTTGTCTAAATTTTCTTTAAGGGTATTTGAAGCAGAACGCTTACCGGCTATAATTTTATCTTTACTTTTTATGTCTTCAAAAACCGGCTTCATCAAGAAAAAGACAGCTAAAAACACAATTATTACAGAACCAACCAATATAATAAAGGGGTAATAAGATTTTTTTATGTTTAGCTGGCTTGCCATATCTCCTCCGAGATTTTTGCGTTTACATCAAACATATAATAGGTTGTTGAATTCTTTGTTTCTTTGGAAAAATTGGAGACACCAATATCAGAAAACAAGTTCACTTCTAGGGTACTGTCTCCTTTTCCAACTTTAATTTTGTGATTCTTTAGAGAAAAGATAAATTCGGCGACCTTTTTAATATCGGCTGTCTTTGTCTTAAAGGTCACCTCGCTCCTTGAAGCAGAAGTTTCGGTTAAAACAGTCTCTTTAGGCATTAGAGTTTCTATTTCTTTATAGAGTTTGGTCCAATCGTCTTGACTGCTCAAAATCTCTTTAATGCTTTCCAGTCCCGAAGAGGTGGCTTCAATGTTTCTCTCCAATTGAGAATACTTACTTAGCTCTTTTTTGGTTAGAGATATCTCTTTATCCAAATTTTTGATTGTATTACCCTTTACAAAGTTAACGCTGTACAAAGCCATAGTTAAAAGTCCGGCAGCGGCAAGAAGCAATACCGAAAAAGAAACAAGCAGAAATCTGGTTCTTTTCATTTTCTTGGCAATGTCTCTAGTTTTGGGAATAAGGTCTATTTGCATAATAAAAATTCAAAGTTTAAAAATCAAAAATCAAAATTACAAATTAAAATTTAAAAATATTTTTTTCCTTTTAAGGTCAGTATGCTTGAGGCAATAATATTGGCTATTTCTTGAAGTTCTCCTAATAAGTATTCTATTTCTTTTTTACTTCCTTTGCCAGTATCTCTTAGCAAAGTTAACCACATTTTTGACTCGTTTGCAGATTTTAAAGAATGATTGAAGAAATTAGTAAAATCTTTTCTGGAACTAGCTGCTTTAGCTTCTATGTAATTCGCCAGAATGCTTGTACCGCTTCTTAAAAGCTGGTTTCCTATTATTCTTGAGATTTCATTTTTCGGTAGGCTGTCAATAAATTTTATGAGCCTTAAAACAAAATTATAAAGGCGTTTCTTAAATTTATCTTTAAATTTTGCATTGTCATTTTGCATTTTGATATTTGATTTTTGATTTATTACTACCTCTTAGCTAAACCTATAGCTGTTGAATACTCGGCATAGGTTCCAGAAAGAGAAGGCTCCTGAGAAGATGAATACGAAATACCTACCCAAGGATTTCCAACTTCTACATCGGTCTCTAAAATAGTAGAAAAATAGGAGGTCAGTTCTGGAAGCCGAGCGCTCCCTCCAGAAAGCACAATTTTCTCAATACTGCCCCCGAGCTGCTCTTGATAAAATTTCATTGACCTTTTTATCTCCTCAATAATACCACTTAAAATCGGCTCTAAGGTTTTAAAAATCTGCCCATCGAGTTTGTCTTTAGCTAAGCCAAACTTTCTTTTAAACTGCTCGGCTTGGCTTAAGTCCACTCCGAGATTTTGAGAGATTGCTCTTGTAAAAGTGAATCCCGCGACTGACAAACTTCTAGACTGAAAAAGAACTTCATCTTGAACAATAGCTATTTCGGTTGTTAAAGCGCCGATGTCAACTATGAGCGTTTTTACACCTTGAGTCTTTCCCAAAGAACGGCTTAGCGCAACCGGTACGGTCTCTATATGTAAACTTGAAAGGTTGGCTTGTTCTAAAAGCCTTATCAGTCTCTCAACCTTTTCATTGGGAGCCGCCACTATCATCACCGCCATCTCCTTTCTTTCTCCTATTCCCGGATTTATAACCTGCCAACTGACCGTTACCTCGTCAATCTTTAAAGGGATATTCTGCTCTGCCTGCCACTTAATAGCCTTTTCTATTTCCCGAGAAGACATCTGAGGCATTTTAACCACTGTGGTAAAAACAGCGGAACCCGGCAGAGCGGCTACAACATTCTTAGTGCCGATATTCAAATCTTTAACCAACTGCTTGATTATCTCCGCCAGCTGCTTGCTGTCTATTGAGCTGTCGCTTTGAGAGAGTCCGATAGGAATATTTACACTGCCGTTTTTTGCTAAGCTATAATTTCCGCCCCAACGCCTTAACTCTATAATCCTTATGGCAGAGGAGCCTATATCAAGACCAAAAAAATCTTTGTCTCCTGGGAATAATCCCATTTATAACTCCGTTATTCTTTTTTAAATATAGCAAAATAAGGATTAATATACAAGAAGTGATATAAAACAAAGGGCTGTAAAATCTGTACAGATTTTACAGCCTACATTAACTTTTAACTTTGAACTTTTAATTTTTAATTTATCTTTATGGTGCTATCTCTACCCAGTCGGATTTAGACCAGGAGCTGGATTTTACATCTGCAGTAACAGGACAAGTAGGAGAAGCGATACCCGGTTCACCCGTTGAGCCCCTAACCTTAGGGGTGTATTTTCCCTTGGTGGTATAAGTATAG
>CAYZYZ010000038.1:0-2489 GCA_964482765.1 uncultured Candidatus Saccharibacteria bacterium
CAGCGGCTTTATTTTCATTAATTTTCTGTTCAATCTCTCTAATCTGTTCATCCAAAGACGGCAAAGCGTAGACTCTGGAAGAGCTTATGAAAAACGTACATAAAAATATAGCTAGAAGCAATTTTGTGAATTTTTGGTTTTTGTTTTTCTTCATAAAATATTGGGCTTACTTGTTAGAATATTGGGTATTATAGCGCCTTAAAAGGATTTGTCAAATCTTTGGGAACAGCTGACAATTGACAGTTTACAATTGACATATTTTAAACTCTGTCAGCTGTCAGTTGTCAATTGTTAATTGTTTCACCTTAAATGACCATATAAGGTGAGGAAGCCGTTGTGGTGGTCGATTATTACATAATGACCGAAGCCGGAATCTATGCCTTTTGGACCTACTCCGTCAAAAATTATCGTCCCTTCTTTGGCAGCTCTAACAGGAATTCCTCCTGGGCCGGAAAAATCTATACCGCCGGGCCAGCCCGGTCCCCTGCCCTTGTGGCTAAAGGTTCCCAAAAATCCCTGGGTTATGGTTGTTCCTGAAGCTGGAAAGCTTAAAACATTGGTTGTTAAAAGCGGCATCGGATCAACATCATATTTACTCTGATAGACGCCGAAGTGCAAGTGAGGGCCGCTGGAGAATCCTGTATTGCCCAGCCTTCCTATAACTTCTCCTCGGTAAACTCGGTGTCCTGCTCTGGCTCCGGAATAAGAAAGACCAATTGCCTGAGGGCTGGCTCCGGAAGAAATCGCCAAAATCATATTGGAGACCTGCTCTTTATCATGTAAAGCCTGATCCAGAAACTGCTGATACATCCTCTCGTCACCCTTAGTCTCTTCTAAAAGCTTGTCTTTAGCCATTATGCTGCCTTGTAAATCCTGCTGGGCTCTCTCCTGCTCAGCCTTCAAAGACTCTTGCTGCTGTTTTTTGATTTCCAGCTCTTTTCTCTTCTGATCTAAGGTCGTCTTGATGTCTCTGATTTTCTTAACTGAGCTTGCTATATCTTCATTTACTGCCAGAAGATATTTCTCCTGATCCAAGAAGGAACTGACCGATGAGGATGAAGCCAAAACTTCTATAAAACCTGCATTCCCCCGTTCATAGATTAAGGCAATGCCTTTTTTAAGCTTCTCCTGTTCTTTTTTTAGATTGAGTTCGGTAAGCTTTATATCATTATTTATAATGTCAATGTCTTTTTGGGTGTTTTCCTTATCTCTATTTATTGAGCTGATTTTTTGCTCAACGTCTTTTATCTGGGCTTCCAGCCGGCTTATCTCTTCCTTTAGAGTCTTTGCCTGCTCTTGCTTTTGGGTGATGCGCTGTTTCTGAAGCTCGATGAGCTTGTCTAATTCTTTGGTTTTCTCCTGAACGAGCCTGTCTGTCTCTGAATCCGCATGTACAAAACTAGCCATTAAAAATAGAGCCAGCAGCACTAAGGGCAATAAAATTTTTCTGGTTCTTTTTGTCTCTAGTTTAGAAGAATTCTCTCGCACGGTTTAAACTGTCTTAACATTGTATTATTATATCAAATTTAGGCTAAAAAGGCAAGGTTTTGACTTTGAGCCTCAATAAATGATACGATTATTTAAAAGATTATTTTCTAGATTTAAAAGATTATTTTCTAGATTAAATTATGGAAACACCTGAAAAATTAACTACAAGGATTGGAAAACTCCTCTCCGGCACCAGAAAACCGGACGAGGGCTTTGCCACTGTTTTCACTTATGAACCCAAAGACTTCCTGGAAAAACAGCACGGAAGCCTCTATTTTGTCATTGAAGTAGCCTCGGGCTCCAAGAGTGCGGCTCAAGTTGGCGAGGCAGTAATAAACTCAATTAAGGAAGAATTTTATTCTGATTTGGACCGAAGCGTAGTTTTAAGTTTGGAGTCAGCCCTAAGAAAAGCTAATGAAGAGCTTTTGGATATAACCTCCTCCGGAGAGACGGACTGGGTTGGAAAGTTGAATGTCGCCTGCGCCGTAATAAGCGAAGGCAAACTCCATTTAAGCAAAGTGGGAACAATCGAAGCTTATATATTAAGAGGAGAAAAGATAACCCATATAAGCGAGGGGCTGGAGGTTGTGGAAGACGAAAAAGACCAGCATCCTTTAAGAACTTTTTCCACTATAACCTCAGGAGTCATCCAAAAGAGTGATAAATTGATGTTGAGTTCTTCTGATCTCTTCTATCACATATCCTTGGCGGGACTTAAAAAACTAATTACGGAAAATTCACCATCCGGAGTTATTTTAAAACTTAAAGATCTTTTAAAAGATGAAGAAGGAATTGGTGATATTTGCTTTCTTGTGGTTGAAGTAACAACCGAGGAAGAACTCTCCAAGGAACGAGGAGGGCGCGAAGTTGACGAAATCTGGATTCAGGAACCGAAACCTACTGAAACAGTTGCCGGATTTTTAGGTTCGGCGGCTTCGGGTATTGGCAATTTCTTCAAAAAAACAGGTTCGACTCGAAAGATTAAGGAAACTCCTCCTGAA
>CAYZYZ010000038.1:2589-7604 GCA_964482765.1 uncultured Candidatus Saccharibacteria bacterium
CAATTTCTTCAAAAAAACAGGTTCGACTCGAAAGATTAAGGAAACTCCTCCTGAAACTGAAGGAGAAACTGCAATCACAGAGGACGCGAAAAAGTCCGCGGAGAGCGCAAAGAAAGAAGAAAAAGAAAGCTTTATCCAGTTTGTTGCTAACTACTTTAAAAACTTTTCTCCTGATAAGTTCCTAAAAGACATAAAAAGAGTTTTTGGTAATTTGGGAAAAAGTTTCAAGGAAAGGATGCGTTCAACTTACTTTAAACTTTTTATAATTGTTGTCATTCTCTTTATTCTTAGCCTTGCTCTGATTATAAGAAACTACTCTTCACTTAAAACCACAAAAGAAGTAAAAGCAAAACTTGACCAAGCAATAACCCTGGAAGGAAAAGCAGAAAGCGCGTTGGTTTACGAGGCTCGAAAAGAAGCTAGAGAGTATCTTTCCGAATCAAAAGCTCTAGCAGCAGAAGTTTTAAAAACTAAATACTACAACAAGGAGGCTTTGGAGCTTCTGTCGAAAATAAGCGGAATTTCTAAAAAAGCAGACGGTATATACGAAATAAAACCAAGCGTGGTTCTGGAATTTGACAAAGGACAGGAAGCTTCAACTCTTACTTATAGTGACAAAAATCTATACTTTGTAAATCCTAAAAACAAAAAACTCACCTCTTACAATATTTTAAACAAGGAACAGGCATCTCACGAAACCCCGTCTCCTCAGTCAGAATTCGTGCAAATCACATCTTTCCCTAAAAAGGGCCTGGTTCTCTTTTATAACGATTCGCCCGAAGTTTTCGAATTTAATATAAAGGGTAAAAAAGTTGCCAAAGCTACTTCCAAAAAAGGATTCAAAAAAGCAGCGGCGTTGACTACCTATTCTGTAAACTTTTATATGCTCTCATCTTCAGAGAATCAGATTTATCGCTACACAAAAACAGATTCAGGTTTCGCTAACCCCTCAGCCTACATTACTGACAAACAAGTTAATATAAAAGATGCGGTATCATTCACAATTCCCGGCATTGTTTATGTTTTAAAAAATGACGGGCAGATTGTTAAGTTGATAAAAGGGGTAAACCAGGGATTCTCTTTAAAAGATATGCCTTTTGGACTTAAGAAGCCAATAAAAATTCAAAGCAGTGAAGGAAGCAGTGAGATTTATATTTTGGATAAGGAGTTGGGAGTTTTAGTTTTTTCGGTCAATGGAAGTTATATCAAAAACTTCACCTCTCCCGATTTTAAAGATGCCAAGGATTTTTATGTGGATGAGGCTTCGGGAACAATTTATGTTTTGGCTGGAAATAAAATACTAAGCTTCAGCAAGAACGAGAAATAATCAAGTAAATTTCTAATTAAGAATTTCTAATTTCTAATAAATGATTAAATGTCTAAATTAGTAATTATTTTTAGAGTTCTTTTTTACGGAATTTACGATGGCATTAAAAATTAAGTTTAGCTCTTTCCCCTCTTGAAGAAGCGTTGAAGCTTCTTTTGCTTTACTTCCCGTGCTTCCTTTTTACAGATTCCAATTTTATGCTTAAAATCTTTTCGGGATTCAGCATCGTCTGCTTCACAATAGTTAGCCCCAATACTTGTTCCTGCTTTAATAAGTTGAGTTATTAAAGAAACAGTAATTGGATTTTGGGGAAGTTTCTTCGCAAATCGAATTATCTCCTCGCCAAACTTTGCTGTTCTATCTTCCAGGTCATATTTCTTTTCATTGGACATTAGTAAATTGGGGTTTGATTAGTAATTAGAAATTAGAAATTAGAAATTTCTAATTTACTTTCCACCCATAAGTTTGCTGAATTGGTTAGCTACAAAATCTTTAACTTTGCCGACCCAGGAGAAGGTATCTTCAAGAGTCTTAAGAATCAAAGATAGAATAGACTCTTCTTTTTCCTGGGTTAACATTGTGTAGTCTTGGGATTTGCCTTCGTTGCCTCTCCTGTCTTTAGAGACTAGCCTAAAGTGATAGGTTGTTCCTGGTTCAAGATCGGTGATAAAGACAGTGTGAGAGACATTGTAGCTGGGATCAACAGGAGACTTTGAATCGTATTTTCCAGTGGTTACTCCTGAACTGTACTCTACCTGGGCAGTAGCTTCTTTGTCGGTTAACCAGGTGATAACTACTCCTCTCTTGGAAGGATCAGTACCAGCCATAGGTGAAATCTTAACCTCAGAGAGCTTGGGACCTTCGGTGTCTAAAGGAGTGGTGAAGGTTTTGTCTTCGGACTTAGCAATGTGGCCGTAGTCGTCCTTTATTTCTATCTGGAAGTGATAGGTTGTTTGGTCAGTTAGTTTGGCTAAAGTTAGTTGATGAGAAGTAACAAGGTCTTGAGACTGCTCTCTCTTGGTGTAAGGAAGTTCGGTTGAATAGCTTACTCCTGAATCTGTAGGAATGTTGGTAGTCCAAGAGATTACAGTTGAGTAAGGTTTAACTTCCTTTACTTGAATATTTGTAATCTCTGGCTGAGCTAGGGCTCGGAAGGTGTATTCTTGAGAGATATACTCAATGTCATACTGGTCTTTGCCTCTGACTCGATAGTAGTAAAGCATATTGGGAGTTAGATTGTTCAACTCAACAACATGAGATTTTGTTAAATCATTAGAACCAGCAGAGGAAATGTATCTTCCGGATTGTGTTCCAAAATCAACCCAAGAACTGGTAGCAACCTCTGTAGACCAGGTTATTTTAGCTGAGGTGGCAGTGATGGCTTGCTCAGATAGCCTGGAGGCAGAAGGAGAAATGCTGAACATTGACACATCATAAGGTTTAGTCTGGAAGGTTAAAAACTGAGTTTCGGCTACATATTTGTCAGAAGTTACAGACCTTATCTTGTAGGTATAAGTTCTACCAGGTCTTAGGGCTTTGATGGTAACGCTGTGATTTTTAGTAAGGGCAGGGTCTCCGGCTGTCTTGGAAGATTCTTCTGCCTCTCCTGGATTTTTCTGGAGCTGATATTCTACATTAGAATCAGACTCGATTGGTGTTGACCAGTTTATTGTGGCTGTAGTGGTAGAAGTTGTAGTGTCTGTAGAAAGATTATGGCTAATACTAAAGGCAGAGGTGGTTAAAGGTTGAACATCATCATTACCGGTATTGTTATCGCCTACTCCATCATCAGGCTGGCCATAACCTACTTTCTTGTCGTTCCCAATTGCATTTTTACCAGAGACTCTATACTCATAGGGAGTACCAGCTTCTAAAGCTCTGATAGTAACTGAATGAGTGAGAATAAGACCTTCTGTACCAGCAGTAATAAACTCATCATTAGTACCTGCTTTTCTGTATGACACCACGCTTTCTGTTGGCTGATTTGTTTCCCAGTAAATGGTGGCTGAAGAAACACCAACGCTGGTTACCTGTGCCTTTTTGCTGTTGGATAAGAGAATAATCGTAGGAATTACCTCGCTAGGTTTAAGATCTACCTTGGTGCTCTGGGCACTTACATTATTATAAGGAGGATTTATAACTGGGGCGCCAGTATAGGGAGGATCAGGATACTTGAAAACCTCTCCGGCATCATCAACTCCTACTACATAGTAATAGTAATGCTTATTGCCTTGGGCAGTAGAATCAATATCAGAATCAACATAATAGTTGGTCTGCCTTCCTATGGTTTTGTCTGCATTATAAAGAGGATTTTGAGTATTAACTAAAACTTGGCTGAAAGTAGCATTATCAAGTGATTTGTAAAGCCTGTATTCTTTAAAGTCGTTAGTACCGTTTCTTTGTGGAATATCTATCGTTTTCCAAGTAACAACTAATCTTATATCTCCTGGGTTAGCACCCCAAATTGCCTGAAGTTTAACTTCTTGAGGAGTTTGAGGAGCGGTAGCATCAGGAGTATAATCTGAAGCCCTGGTATTTAAACCGGATGGGGATGATAGTGAAGATTCTAAGGCAGCTGGGGAAGCATCATCAAAAGCCAAAACTCGGTAGAAGTATTGAGTGGCATCGGAAAGACCAGTTGTAACTTGCTTAGACACAGAAGCGGAAGCGGTCCCGCCTGATTTGGAAACAGAGGGAGAAGTGGAAGCATTGGAAGCGTTGTTGTCAATATAAGTGTAAGTAACTGTTGTTTCATCTGCTTCGATATTCCCGGAAAGATTAACAGTTGCTAGTGAAGTTGCCCCGCTCTTCCAAACATCAGCAGAAACTCCCTCTGGATTTTGGGTTGAACGATAAACTTTGTAACCTTTGATTTTGGAATTGTCCTGACTTCCTTTCCAAGCTAAGGTAATTTGGTGACCAATATTGGAATCGCTTGCTGGATCACCTTTCAAAGAAGTAGCATTACCATCAGTAGGAGTTGAAGGAGCAGTAGCATCGGGAGAAGTGGTATAGGAACTGGCAGTATTAGAAGTATATCCTGACCAATTGTTGTAAGGAGCAGCATCTTTAGCTTTCATTTTGTAGTAATAGGTTTGGATAGATTTGAACCTCTCAATTATATAAACAGTTGTTCCGGCAGTGTGAGAAGCTTTTGTAGAACCGAGTTTTCCTCGAGTAATATTCTGCAAGCTGTTGCCCAATTTGGAAGTGTAATCTATGTACTCATTATCAATCTTGATGCGGCCGGAAGCAGGATAATTTGTTCCATCAGCAACAGTAATATTTCCTCCGTCAGCCGGATTTAAATCAGTAATATCAGAAGATAAGGTCGAGAAACTGCCGTAAGTATCGTAACTGTCATATTCGTGGTCAAGGAATTGATTTGATGGAGGACTACCTGTTAAATCACCTATTTGAACCCAGCCAGTCGTTCCATCATAGCTTCTTTCCACTACATATTCTGCCACTCCCGAACCATTCAAATTAGTATCTCTTGAAGTTTTATCCGGCCATTGATTCCAGTTAACCTGAATTTCTGTAATAGAATTAGCGGTAACCGAGGAAATCTGAGTGATGGTCGGCGCAGTAATATCAGGAGTGGTAGCTGATTTTTTGTTGATATCAGGATCGGTAGGCAATTCTGGAGTTATACCAGTTCTATTGCCATTATTATCTATCGCCTGGA
>CAYZYZ010000039.1:0-7217 GCA_964482765.1 uncultured Candidatus Saccharibacteria bacterium
TACGGCAAAGCAAAAACCGAAGAAAAAGAAACCGCCCAATGGATTCTCTATAAAATCTTAACCGACTCTTTAAAACTTCTTCATCCATTTATGCCGTTTGTTACCGAGGCTATTTGGCAGAATTTAGAAGAAGAAAAACCATTAATTATCTCCGACTGGCCCAAATAAAAAAGCGACCTAGATCGCTTTAAGTGATTGAATATCTAAATTCCTGACTTGTTAATTTTTCATAGATTTTAATATATATTTTTGTAGTTTTCTCAATTATATTTTTAGGAAGTGGGGGTACGGGACCATCACCAGTAAAACCTATAGATTTGAGATAATCTCTGATAAATTGTTTGTCCAGGCTGGGCTGAGGTTTGCCTGGTTTATATCCTTTAAGTGGCCAGAAGCGGGAAGAATCAGGAGTAAAGACCTCGTCACAAAGCACCAATCCTGAACTTCCAAAGGTTGTATTATAAGCAAATTCAAACTTAGTATCTGCAATAATAATCCCTTTTTCCCGAGCTATTTCCGAAGCTTGTTTATAGAGTGCTAAGCTAGTTAACTTCAACTGACCAAACAGTTTTCTTGCCCAGCCTCCTGACGCTCCCGGATACCTTCTGATTAAGTACTTATAAATAACATCGACTGCCTTTTTCTTGGAATTAATATTTTCATCATGAGTGCCAGCCCCTGCTTTAGTAGACGGAGTAAAAATCGACTCAGGCAATTCGCTAGCCTCAACTAATCCCTGAGGTAAATCATGCCATCCGACACATCCAGTTTTGTTATAATCCTCCTTACTAGAACCCGCCAAATATCCTCTTACAATGCATTCTAATGGAATGATGTCGAATTTATTAACGATCATACTTCGACCTTCTAGTTGGTCACGATATTTTTGAAGCTCAAAAGGATATTCAGAAATGTCAGCGGTAACAAGATGGTTTTTAACTTTAAGAAAATCTAGCCAGAATAAAGTTAATTGATTTAGAACATATCCTTTAAAAGGAATCGGCTCTTTAAGAATATTATCATAAGCAGAAATTCTATCGGTTACCACCGGCAAGAGATAAGAACCTTCTAATGTTGAAATATCGTAATTATCCCTTACCTTGCCCCTCATTACGGAAAAACCTGGGATATTGCTTTCAAACATCGGCTCAATAATGGCTTTTCTCATTCGTCTCGCCTCCTAATTGTCAAAGTTCGAAAATAAAACGGCTCTCCGTCCGTTTACTTTAAATTACTAAACCTTCTATCTCTTGTCAATTTGTTCATGCTGAGCAAAGTCGAAGCGTCAAAGAAAAAAGCGACTAAGTGTCGCTAGTGGTTATCTTACTTGTAATGAGTCTTGAGAATATTCAAGCTTTTTTGGTTTTATAATGACTTTTTTTCTTGAGCTTTTTCTTATATGCCCGGCCTGAATAGCCTTTAAGCCAAGATTATTTGCGATTTTTAGAGTTTCCTTTACTTGATCCTCCGGCAGATAAAGAGCGAATCCAGCACCCATATTAAAGTTTGCATAAGCCTCTTTATCGCCAACTGGACCATATTCTTGGATGGCTTGAAATACGGGCTGAGGCTCAGGAATTTTTTCTATTACATATTCAAAGGGTTCAGAAGCTCTCATCAGCTTTCGCCAGCCGTGACCTGTTATATTCACTGCGTAATGAATATCAACCCCTGCCTTAAAGCAATTTTCAATTAAGGAAACGTAGATAACTGTTGGATCCAATAAGGCCTCTCCATATTTTCTGCCATCTGAGAGTTTGGTTAAATAGCCATCGGAAATTTTTTCGGCAATATTTCTTGCTAAGGTAAGACCATTAGCATGAATACCAGAGCTTCCAATCAAAACAATCACATCGCCACTTCTAATTTTAGAACCTTCAAGATGATTTTTTTCTTTTAGTATTATTCCGTTTGCTGAACCGCTCAAAATACATGTTTTGGGATTAACCTCATCTTTTAAGGTTGGCGTTTCTCCCCCGCTCCAAACACAACGAGCCATCATGCAGGAATTTTTCCAGCCCTCAATAAGATCATCGGAGCGCTTTCTATCACTAAACCAATCAGAGTCACCAACTGCGAGATGCATAGCAACTGATAAGGGCAAGGTTCCGAGGGTTATTATGTCGTTGACATTCATAGCTACCGTATCTTGAGCTATCTGGTCATAATAAGATTTCCCGGTAAGCTGGTACATAATATCAGCCACCAGGTTTTTAGTGCCGAGCCCCTCTATAACATGAGCTAGCTTAAAGGGACCTTCAATGTTACCCTCCATAAGATATGCGCTTTCTCCTCTGCTTTTTTCGACTTCTCTAAAGCCGAGTCTTTCAATATTTTTAGCGGTTTCCCTGGCCGCAATCTGGCATTTTCTCTTAAAAGGATCCATCAAATCATAATCTACTCCCGTATCTTCGTAGGTCATTTTATCCATATCTGTCACCTCCTGTTTTAGTCATTCTATTCATTCTCATTCCTCAAATCCTTTTTCTTATATTTTATTTCTAAAAGTGGGTCTCCATATTGAACTACTATTCCATTAGAAAGATAGCCCTCTTTCCACCTTGCTTCATTCTTTAGCCATTCTTCAGAAGGAGGATCACCTTTAATAAACTCATCAAAAATTTCTACAGCATTTCTTCTCTTATTCTTTTTTGAAATAAAAACTTTACTAACAACTCCAGCAACGGGCGATATAATCTCATTAGGAATGTGCATAGCTACGACCATAGCAACAATATCTCCTTTCTTAACCTTTGCTCCTTTTTTAAGAATTGCTCTGAGTGTTCCAACAAAATTCGAAGATATAGATTCCTTAGGATAAAACACTTTTAAAGGTTTATTAGCCGGTAAGAGGGTTTGATTTATTTCTACCGTTATTATCATTTTTCCCCTTTTTTCAGTTAATCTGCTCAACCCTTTTTCTTTGGCTGATTTAATAACCTGCTTTATTTTTTCCGACAGTCCCGACATCTCTCATCACCTCTTTTTTAAAGATCAACGCATTTAAAGCGATTAAAATAACTTATCACAAAAAAACCAAATTGTAAAAAATAACCGAAAAAGATATACTCAAATAAAATGCTGGAAAATAAAACTCTTAAAGTTATTTTAATTATAAGCGGCATTCTTATAGCGTTAGTAATTATTGTTGCACCGATTCAATTAATAATAGCTAACAAATATATTGAACAAGGCAACGAGAATTTAAAAAAGCATTTTTTTAAATCTGCTTTTTTAAATTATGAAAAAGCCTCTGCTTTAATTCCTAATGATGAAAAGTTGAAAATCCAGATGGGTGATATATATTCCCTTAAAAGTAACTTGGGAGCAGCAGAAAAAGAGTACCGCAAAGCAGTAAAGATAAACAGAAATAATCCAGGTGTTAATTTTAAGCTAATCAAAACTCTCCTTCTAGAAAAAAAGCTTAAAGAAGCCGAAAAAATAGTAGAAAAATTACCGAGCAAGGTGCAAGAAAATCCAGAAGTTCAAATTCAAGCTGCAAGAGTCTATACCAATTCTGGAAAAATTGATGATGCTTTAAATATTTTAAATCAAAATACAAAAGATGAGGCTAAATTCTACCAAGCGGTTTTTTATATAGCTAAAAAAGATTTCCCAAAAGCTAAAAATCTTTTAGAAGAGATCAATCCTGATTCGGATTATTTAAAAAATTACACTTCAATAGTTAACTCGGCTTTTGAAAAAATAGCTTCCAGCGAAAATGAGATCTTTAAAACCGTAATTTTGGCAGAGTCTTTAAATGAAATTGACGAGCCGTACCTGGCAGAAAAACTCCTAAAAGAGGCTTTGGAAAAAAATCCGGATTACCGCGATGCTCTAATATTTTTGGGTTACTCTAAATTTTTACAAAAAGATCCAGGGAAAGCAAAAAATTATCTGGAAAAGGCAATTGAAAAAGACAATGTCTATGGACTAACCTACTACTTTCTAGGAAAAGTCCTTTTAGGAGAAAACAACAAAGAAGAAGCCAAAAATAATTTTGAAAAAGCAATAGAATTCGGCTACAAAAATAAGGAAAGCTATAAATTATTGGCAGAAACAGAAAAAGAACTGAAAGATTTTTCAAAAGCTGAAAAACATTTTAAAAAAGCATTAGAATTTGACCAGACCGATAAAGAATTGCTGCTAGGGATTATAGAAGTATTAATTGAACAGAAGAAATTTGATGAGGCAGAACAGTTTGCTTTAAAAAATGAAGATAATAAATCCCTAGGTTGGGTATATCTGGAAAAAGACGACCTGGAAAAATCTTTGGATTATCTAAAAAAAGCTCAAGAAGAAAAACCTTACTCAGCTTTTATTGCTCTAAAACTGGGTGAACTTCTAAAAAAACAGGGTAAAAACTCTGAAGCAAAGGAGTATTTCAAAAAAGCAGTTGAATATGATTTAACTGGAGAGTTGGCGAAATTAGCTGAGAAAAATTTATAGTCATAATTAGTTAAAAGTTTAAAGTGCAAAGTGTAAAATTATCGCCGCTATAGCGGGATCCCGTCAAGGCGGGACAGTGTAAAATTTAAAGTTTTTAATAATTTTTAACTTTAAACTGCCCGTCCTCCGCAGTAGCGCTGCTACGGAGGATGGATAACTTTTAATTTTGAATTTTTAATTTTAAACTTTTATTCTCTAACCACGCGCCAGACTTCTTCTGGTGTAGTAATACCTTGAAGCGCTTTTTCTAGCCCATCCTGCTCCATAGTTTTCATCCCGCTCTTTGCGGCGGCTTTTTTTATCCTCTCCAAAGCTGCGGCTCCCAAAGTCAATTCTTTTAAATTATCATCAAGCTCCAAAAGTTCAAAAATTCCAATCCTGCCTTTAAAACCAGTATGGTTGCAGTAATCACAGCCTTTACCTCGGGAGAGTTTTTCTATTGTTATGCTCTTTCCCAAGGCTTTCTTAATTTCTTCTACCACTAACTTGTCGGGCTTGTATTCTTCTTCACACTTGGGACAGACTTTTCTTACTAATCTTTGAGCAATAATCAAATTTATGGCATCTACTATTAAAAATGTCCTTACTCCTATGTCAATTAAACGGTGAATTGCTGAAGGAGCATCATTGGTATGAAGAGTAGTTAAAACTAAGTGTCCAGTCAGAGAAGCCTGCATAGCCATTTCCGCGGTCTCTAAATCTCTAATCTCTCCCACAAGCAAAATATCTGGGTCCTGTCTTAAAATGGAACGCATACCAACCGGAAAAGTATAGTTGGCGTCAGGATTTACCTGGCTCTGAATTATACCAGGCAGATCATATTCTATAGGATCCTCTAAAGTGATAATCTTTACACCAGACTTATTTAACTTATCTAAAATCCCATACAAAGTAGTAGTTTTTCCTGAACCAGTGGGACCGCTAGCAAATATCAATCCATGATTTTTTTGATAAGCGTTTTTTATCTGTTCTATGTGTTTTTTACCTAAACCTAACTCTTCCAAAACCAAAAGGCTGGCTTCTTTGTCAAACAGTCTAAGGACAATGCTTTCGCCATAAACTTCTGGCAAGGTAGAGACTCTTATGTCTATTCGACTACCTAAACTTGTTATGAAAAACTTTCCGTCTTGAGGGAGTTTGCTCGTATCCAGCTTGAGCTTTGCCAAAAATTTTATTCTAGAAACAATGGATTTTGCTCCCTCTAGATCAAGGCATATTATAGGATGCAGAACGCCATCAATTCTATATCTTATGATAGCCTCTTTTTCGGCTGCTTCTAGATGAATATCAGTGGCTTCTGTTTTTACAGCACCAGCTAGAAGAAAATCAAGAAGGCGAGTTGTCGAAACTTTCTTTATATTTTCCTTTATCTCCCTCAAGCTTCTTAGTTCATGCTCGAACTTCTCCATATCTTCCTTTTTGATATCAACTGTGTCTTCTTCTCGATGTACCTCTGGCTTTATCAAATCATAGAGCTTTAAAGCATAAGCAATATTAAAGGGAGAGGTAATGGTAATTAAAAACTCAAATTTTGTAGCGGATTTTATGATATCTAAAAAGCTCTTAAATTTTTGGCTTTGTGGATCAGGAGTCGCCAGCTTAACTTTATTGCCAGCTCTTAGGTAGGAAATGACTCGGTATTTTACCGCTTCATCTTTGGGAATTATATTCAAAACATCTGGAGAAATAGGATAGCCCTTTAGATTAACATACTCCAGATTTAACTTCTTGGCATAATCCTTGTAATCCTTTTCTTCAGAATCTTTTTTTATATCTTCTATTTGACTCTCTATTTGCTCTTCGCTCATTGTATTCTTGCTTACTTATTAAATTTTAGCAGATTGGAATGATTTAAGAAAATTAACGAGGATCTAGTGGCGGTGGGAGAGGGATTCGAACCCCCGATGCCCTTGCGGACATACCGCATTTCGAGTGCGGCCCGTTCAACCAGACTCCGGCATCCCACCATGGTGCCCCGAGGCCGACTCGAACGGCCAACCTTCAGCTCCGCAAGCTGACGCTCTATCCATTGAGCTATCGGGACGAGAAATAGAGCTCCCCGACGATTCAATAATAATATTGAATGTCGGTCCGACGACTCCGCACGAGGCCGATGTGTCGGACTCCGTCGGAGAGTCCCGACCGCAAGCGTCGGGAACAGGCGCAAAAAAAGTGCTCTCTCAGGCACTTATTATATAATACTAGAAACTTTTTTTCTTCTCTTTAAAACCTCAGGAATCTGGAAAATCGATCAATCAAGTCCTCGGTTCTCTCTGATTCCTCCAGAAGATGTTCTTTGAGAATATTTTTAACCAAAAAGGGGTCGGTATCTTCAAGCTGTATGGCGATTATGGGTGAAAATCTCCTAGTGGTTTCTAAATTTAAGGTCTTAATGGGCGGTTCATACACCAACCAGAAAGATTTGAGCTTGTTGTAAGGATAAAAAACATTCCCAACTTTTATACCAACATTGGTAAGACCGATTTCAATTGTTCGAGGTTTTACCTCCGCATATCGGAAAATTAAAAATCCTAAAATTATAAAGACAGTTGCTGCTATCCATTCTTTTAGATACAAAGAAGCGCCTACTAAAATAACAATAAACGAGGCTGCAAAAATGTGCCAATTAAAAGATTTTGGGTGATAAATAAACTCCGGCGCCTGCCAAGAAAGGAGGTAGTTGCTTATAAAGGGGTCGGAATCAATACCTTCTGGACCTACTATTGCCGATGCACCCAAAGACTCTTCAGGAGTGGGAGAAGCTGGCA
>CAYZYZ010000040.1:0-1980 GCA_964482765.1 uncultured Candidatus Saccharibacteria bacterium
GGAAAACTTGAAATTGTCAAAGATCGTGGCGAAGCCGCTCAAATTTTGGGGGGCTGGCCGTCGCCGCCGCAGGCGGCGAAATGCGTTCGAACTATCTTTAGAATACAGCACCATTTTCCTACGCTCAGTGTAAACTACTTAATTGTTGAGGTTAAATTTGATATCAGCAATTATATTATTTGCAAGTATAGCTAGTTACACATTAGGAATTATCGTACTTCTCAAGAATCCTAAAAAGAGCTTGAATATTCTTTTTGCTATTTTTGCTTTCTTTGTTGCAATTTGGGATTTTTCCAATTTTTTCGTCGATTTATTTAAAGAACCCTTCTTTTTCAGGGGTGCTTACGCACTTGGGGCATTAGTAGGTGCCAGCGGTCTTGCTTGGATTTATAGTTTATGCAAAGGAACAAAATGGCCAAAGGTTGTTACTGTTTATTTGATTGGATTATTTTTTGCAGTGGCTACATACATAAACGGGTTTATAATTAGCAAAATAATTTCTATTACTGATAAAGGATTTGTAGGTGCATTTGGATTTCTGTTTCCGTTTTTTAGTATTTTTGCTCTCTTTTGTTTAGTCTATGGAGGCTATCTATTAGTTGATTCTTATCGAAAATCAGTCGGTATTATTAGATTAAAACTTAAATATATTACTTTTGGACTCATCGGTTTTGGAACTGTTTCGGTATCAGTTAGTTTTATTTTACCTTTGATTGGAATTAGCGGATTGGAACGTCTCGATAGCCCCAGCTCTCTTATTTTTGTCGCCTCGTCAGCTTATGCCATGATTAAACCCCGTCTTTCACATAAGTAATTTTTGACTGTATTTTATACAGAAGAAAATAGATGGTCTTTTTTTATTTAATTAGACAAGAAAACCTAAAAGTGCTATGATTTTTGAAGGGAATAAAAGGCTACTTGATGGCGAGACCAACTTTTTCTTCAAAGCTTCGTCGGGAAACGAAAAGATATCACAGTTCGTTAGCAGTTGTTTTATTAGTTGTTTTCTGCACAGTTACTGTTTTCCTGTTTATTTTGGCAGTAAAAGGAATTTTTGATAATAAAAAGAAGAATGCTGAAAAATCAGAGCCCTCAAGCAGTAAGGAGCTGGAAGAAGTAAAGGTTGAGCCTCAGACGAAAGAAGCGACTAAGTATAATGTAAAATCCGGGGATAATCTCTATTCAATAGGAATTAAATTCGGTGTGAATTGGAAAGACATAGCCAAAGCCAACAACCTTGAAGAGCCTTACAATCTTACTGTCGGTCAGGAACTTACAATTCCAAAAGGTAACGGAAACAAATAGAAGAGATAGTTGAAAAAGTTATTAATAATATTTATAAATTAAGCCCCATAGATTAAGAATTCTTATCTAACGGGGTAAACAAAATAAATGTAGCCCCGATAAAATCGGGGTCCGCCTAGGGCGGAAAAGGAGTAAAAAATTATGTTAGGATGGATTATTTTAGGCATTGTGGGTGCTTCGGTCTTAGCAGTTATAGTAATCTATAACAGTTTAGTTTCAGCTAAAAACAGAGTAGATGAGGCGTGGAGTGATATTGATGTACAGTTAAAAAGAAGGTATGACCTCATTCCTAATTTGGTGAACACCGTAGAGGGTTACGCCAAACATGAGAGAGAGCTTTTCGAAAATGTTACCAAAGCCAGAACCAACGCAATTTCTGCCCAGTCCGTTCCCGATCAGGGAAAAGCAGAAAATATGCTTACTGGTGCGTTAAAATCCTTATTTGCTGTTGCGGAAAATTATCCGGACCTTAAAGCTAATGAGAATTTCTTGAATCTGCAAAATGAGTTGACTGATACCGAAAACAAGGTTCAGGCATCCCGAAGATTTTACAATGCTAATGTCAGAGACTACAACATCAAAATTGAGGTTTTTCCGACTAATACGATAGCTGGTACTCTTGGTTACAAACACCGAGACCTTTTCGAGATTGAAGAAGCTGAAAAAGGCCCTGTA
>CAYZYZ010000040.1:2080-7034 GCA_964482765.1 uncultured Candidatus Saccharibacteria bacterium
TTTTAACTTAATCTATGACTACTTATACTCAAATAGACAGCAATAAAAGGAGGAGTTTTCTGCTTCTTACAACTTTTCTTATTGTTGTTATTCTCGTTGGATGGGTTTTTTCTCAAGCTCTAAACAATCCACTGATTCTTTATATAGCAGTGGCTATATCTTTCACCCAGGCTTTGATAGGTTATTATGCCGGAGATAAGATAACACTAGCTATTTCCGGTGCTAAGCAAATCAAAAAAGAGAATAATCCGGAGTTATACAATATCGTGGAAAATCTCACTATTGCTACTGGTCTGCCGATGCCGAAAATTTACATTATAAATGACACAGCGCCCAACGCTTTTGCTACTGGCCGCAATCCTCATACAGCCTCAATAGCGGTAACGAGGGGTATTCTGGAGAAACTGGATAAAAACGAGATAGAGGGAGTTATTGCTCACGAATTGTCCCACGTAAAAAATTACGATATAAGATTTATGACTTTGACGGTAATCCTAGTGGGCTTTATAGTTTTAGTTTCGGATTTATTTTTAAGGTGGACCTTCTGGGGGAGAGGTGGAAATAGGGAAGAAGGAGGTGGTCAGACGCAGTTAATTTTCTTAGTGATAGGAATTGTTCTGGCAATTTTAGCGCCTTTAATTGCCATGCTTATAAAATTGGCGATATCCAGAAAACGGGAGTACTTGGCAGACGCTGATGGTGCTTTAATGACTCGCTATCCTGAGGGATTAGCAGGAGCCTTAGAAAAAATTGCTCGCGATACAGAGCCTTTAGAAGTTGCCAACAAAGCTACTGCACATCTTTATATCGCCAATCCTTTAAAAGAGCATAAGGGCAAAAATGCTCGAGGATGGTTTGCCAATCTTTTTGAAACACACCCACCAATTGAAGAAAGGATAAAAAAGTTAAAACAGATGGCTTGATTAGTTGATAGTTAAGGGTTGTTTGTTTATAGTTAAAATAAGAGATAAATTAAGGGGCGAGTATGGAAAATAATTTGAATCAAGAACCTAAAAATGAGGAACCGGCTTCTCAAGATAATCAAGATTTGAGGGACCTGCACTCAAAAATCTATGCCCATCCAGAGCCAGATGTATCCTTTCTGGCTACAGAGTCAAAGGAAAAAGATATTCCAAGTGATGCTGAAGCGAAAACCTTAAAAGAGCAGCATCCTCATCTGCATCTCGAAAATAAACTCAAGTTGTGGTTAGTGGGATTTTTCTCGATTTTTGCCCTGCTCTTAATAATTGCCGGAATTTCTTTGTATAAGGGAGACGTGTATTGGATTAGAGATTTACTCGGTTTCGGTTTACCCAAAGACCCAGTTAAAGCGGTAGAAAAGGTAAGTCAGAACATGTCTAAAGTTAAAAGTTATAAAAGTGACCTGGGTGCGAATTTAACCCTTGAAGCAGACAATGAGAAGATAACCGGCAGTTTAACCGGTAGTGAAAATACTGACAAATCGAAAAATGAGTCTAGTTTAGAGCTATCAATAAAAGACCTAAATCTTCCAGAAAGCTCAAGCACTGACCAGCTAAAACCTTTCTTAAAAGACTTAAAGGAAAAGGGTAAAGTTTCTTTAATCACCACAGAAAAAGAGGTTTATTTTAAGACAGATTTCCTAGAAGGCAAGTGGCATAGGATAGATTTAAATACTTACCTTAATCCCGCTAAGACTTCAGAATCCGAGAAAGGGTTTTCGGGAATGGCTGCCGCTGCTATTTTGGGAGATACAGCCGGAAAAACTGGATTTGAGGAGATGGGTAAATATATCAAATCAGCGGAAAAACTAAAAGACGAAAAAATCAAAGGGGAAAACGTTTATCATTATTTGCTGAAATTAGATCTGGTCAAAGCCATCGAAACAGATGAAGAATTTAAATCTATACCTGATTTTCAAAAAGAAATGGTTAAAACTTTTGTAAACAAATATATAGATATCAAGATGGATTTTTACGTTTCAAAGAAGAATCTCCTGCTTAGCAAACAGTCAGTAGGCCTTGATATAAAAGTTAATATGGCGGATTTCGGAAGCAGTGGCATTTTCAAATTCAAATTTAGCCTAGAAGGAAACTTTAAAGACATTGACAAACCGGTTTCTATAGAAAAACCCCAGGATTATACTGATTTTGATCAAAAAACCTTGAAGGATCTTTTGGGCCCGGCAGCAGGACAAGGTCTATGTGAAGGGGCCAATTGCACATCTTTGGGTTCTCAAGAAAAAATTAGGGACTCGAGAAGAAAAGGAGACTTAAGACAAATACAAACAGCTTTAGAACAGTATGCAGATGACAATAATGGAAATTATCCTGCTATAACTGATGACAGTAAAGATGGAGTATTTCTACAAGTCCTGACACCAAATTATTTAGCAAAGACTCCTGTTGATCCCTCGCATCCGACTTATTACTACAAGTACGTATCCGACGGGAAGACATACACTTTAACTTGTATACTAGAAAACAAAAACGATAAAGATGGTCAGCTGAGCGGTAATTACAACACTTACATACTAAAAAACCCATAATTTAAAAAAGCCAAGATTGGTTAAATTTGATATAATAGAAGGAGTTACCTCCTTCTATTTTTTTCGGTCCGCGACCGAATCCCTGCCCGACCTGTCTGCCGACAAGGCAGGCGGGCGCCTCTGGACAGATTATCTGTCCTCTGGCGGAATACCATGAATATGAAATTATCAAAAGAAAAAGCCCAAAAAAGAATAGAAAAACTCAAAAAAGAGATAGACAAAATCCGCTACTATTATCACGTTCTTGATAAGTTGATTGTGCCTGAAGGAGTAAAAGACTCTCTACAGCATGAACTTCAAGTATTAGAAGAGCAGTATCCTGAATTCATCACCTCTGATTCTCCCACTCAAAGAGTCGGCGGCAAGCCTTTAGAAAAATTCGAAAAGGTAACCCATTCTCAACCTATGCTTTCTTTAAATGATGCTTTCTCTTTTGAGGAGATGAAAGCCTGGGAAGAACGTTTAAAAAGATTAACACCTGAAACTAAATTTGATTATTTTGCCGAATTAAAAATTGATGGTTTTGCTGTGACTTTGGAGTATGAAAATGGGATTTTAAAAACAGGGGCAACAAGAGGAGATGGATTTACAGGCGAGAATGTAACCTCTAGCTTAAAAACAATAGAATCGGTCCCTTTAAGATTAAGAGAAGTTAAGGGAATTTCAACGACACAGAGAATAGAAGTTAGGGGAGAAGTATTTATGTTGAAAAAAGAATTCCAGAGAATTAACAAGGAGCAAGAAAAAAAGGGACTTCCCATATACGCAAATCCAAGAAATCTCGCTGCAGGTTCGGTTCGTCAGCTAGATCCTAGAATAACCGCTTCTAGAAAACTAGACAGCTTCATGTACGAGCTCGTGACAGACCTCGGTCAAAAAACCCATCAAGAAAAGCATGAGATAATCAAAAAATTAGGCTTTAAAACATCTCAGTATGTAAAATACTGCAAAAATATTGATGAGGTTTTTAAGTATTACAGCTACTGGGAGACAAAAAAAAACAAACTGCCATTCCAGATAGATGGTATGGTGGTGATTGTGAATAATCTTAAACTAGAAGAACAATTAGGAACAGTGGGTAAGGCGCCTAGATGGTCTGTAGCCTTAAAATTTGCCCCAGAACAGGCAACTACGATGCTAGAAGATATAAGAGTCAGCTTGGGAAGAACAGGCGCTTTAACGCCTTATGCGGTTTTAAAACCTGTTCGAGTTGCCGGCTCAACCATATCGCGAGCCACTTTACATAATGAAGATGAGATTAAAAGAAAGGACTTGAAGATAGGGGATACGGTTATTATCCAAAAGGCCGGCGATGTTATTCCCGAGGTTGTTGGTCCTATCAAAAATTTAAGAACCGGCAAGGAAAAGGAATTTAAAATGCCCCAAATGTGTCCTATTTGTGGCGGTCATGTGGTAAGACCCCGTGGAGAGGCGATTGCCCGATGTGCCAACACAAAATGTTTTGCTATAGAACGTGAAAAAATTATCCATTTTGTTTCCAAAGAAGCTTTTGATGTTGAAGGTTTGGGCGAAAAAATTATAGATCAACTTATTGAAGCAGGCTTAATATCCAATTCGGCGGATATTTTTTCTTTAAGAGTTGAAGATATTAAGCATCTGGAAAGATTCGCCGAAAAATCCTCTCAAAATTTAGTGGAAAGCATCCAGTCCCGAAAAACAATCTCTTTTCCACGGTTTATTTATGCCTTAGGAATAAGAAATGTAGGGATAGAGACCGCTTCGGATTTAGCAGACCATTTCGGCAGTTTTGAAAATTTACAGAATGCCACTTTGGAAAAATTACAGGAAGTACCTGATGTCGGTCCAGTGGCTGCAAAAAGTATCTATGAGTGGTTTAGAGATTTACGGAATAAAAAACTTTTAAAAAAGCTAGGAAAGTATGGAGCGGGATACGAAAAAATCAAAAAAACTACTGAACTTTCCGGCAAAAAATTTGTTATAACCGGCTCATTAAGCTCTATGTCTCGCGAAGAGGCAGAGGAAAAAGTACGACAAAAGGACGGCGAAGCCGGCTCTCAAGTTTCTAAAAATACTGATTATCTGGTTGTCGGCGAAAACCCGGGTTCAAAATTACAAAAAGCTGAAGCATTCGGCGTAAAAACAATCTCCGAAAAAGAATTTTTAAAAATATTAAGCAAATAGTATACTAAATTATATGGCAAAAATTTCCAAAAAAGAAGTTGAACACATAGCCAGGCTTGCGCGAATAGATTTATCTGAAAAGGAGAAGGTAAAATTTGAAAAAGAGCTTTCTTCTATTTTGGAATTTGTCTCAAAATTGCAGGAAGTAGACACTAAGAATATAGAACCCCTAAGTCAGGTGACTGGCTTAGAAAATGTTTTGAAAGAAGATCTAATCAAGGAATGTCCTCCAAGAGAAAAATTATTAAAGAATGCTCCGCAAAA
>CAYZYZ010000041.1:0-5070 GCA_964482765.1 uncultured Candidatus Saccharibacteria bacterium
AAAAAGAAAGGGAATTTTTACCAATGCTGCCTTATGAAAGAAGGATTATTCATTTGGAGATAGCCAAGAGAAAAGATGTAAGTTCCTCTAGTATAGGAGAAGGACCTGAAAGAAGAGTAGTAATAAAGCCCCGCTAAAAGTTTAATAAGGCGCACCAGGCAAAATTTTCATCAGATAAGGTTCTCTGTTTTTAGCTCTGATATATTCATTTTTTATATTGGCTACACTATATTTTCCTTCTTTATCATAAAAAAGTTGACAACAAGACCCCCCTTTTTCTGCTGCGACTATAAGCACCGAGAGGTTTTCATCTATTTTGATAGAGGTAGTTTCTTTTAAAGTAGGCTCTTCTTTTGTCTTACAACTTCCGTCATCTTTCCATTCAATACATTTTTTTTCATCTTCAGGGACATGTTCAAATGATATATCTTTTAAATATTTCCAACCGGTGGTGCTCCCTACACCATATTCTCCTTTTTCTTTCCCATCATGATTGTAAAAAGCTTTTCGATAAAAAGTAACATTGCCAGAAAAAGATTCTTCTGAATAAATCATTATAGAAAAAGGAGGAAAAGGGACAGAAAATTTTCCCTTACTGAACGGTTCACAGTTACCCTTAAAATCAATTTCGCTAAATATAACTGCTTGAAAAGAACCAACAATTTCTATTTGAGTGATTTCTTTTTCTAATACATCTAATAATTTAGGATGACTTGCATATAAATAATGCTCTCCTCCATCACTGGTCGTTAGATAAACACCAGCAGGTTTTTCTAATTCCTCTTTTTGAATTCCTTTTACTACTAATTCTGAAGGCGATTTGAAAATATCTTGTATTTTGAGACCTAAAGTAAGGTCTAACATAGCCCCAGTGAGAATCAGAATAAGTAGACCTAATAGACTTTTTATAGCCTGGTCTCTAGCATCTGCCAGTCTTGAAGGGTCTCCAGCTGAAGTAATAAATTTTAATCCAGCTATAACCAATCCTAAAACTACTACTGTCCCCCCTACCCCCATTAATACTTTATAAAACCAATAAAGATATTCATGGGCTGGGGCGCCGGGTTCTGGTTTTTCAGCCTCTTGGCTAAAACAAAGGATAGGAAGTAAAAGTAAAAGAGAAATTAAACAAAGAATTTCTTTTATTTTCATTTTATTAGAAAACAGCAGGAATAATTGTTACTTGAGAATGCTCGCTTCGGGAGAAAAGTCTCTGTATTTTTAAATTTCCCTGAGCTCTTCCTAATTTGTTTCCAACAAGTTGGGGCTCATAGACCTCACATTCTCTTTCTTCGTTGTAAAGAATGATAACGTAATCTCCGACAGATTTAAATGAGGCTGGAGTAAAATCAGGAGATAAACCTTGTTTGAGTTCTCCATTAAGTTCATCAACATGCTTATCACTTTTATAATAGGGCTTTTTATAAAATATTATTTTCCCTTTAGCCTTAGGATTAAATTGGTAGGAATATATTGAGGCAGCAGTGAAATCAAGATTGTGGCAGCCGGCTTTAAAAACTTCTTGGCATTGGTCATCTATACTTTTTGCTACTACTAAATATTCTACAGTTTCACCATTAATAATTTCAACTGATTTAGTGCCAAGACCGGCTTCAGATACAATCTTTTCTCCACTTTCCTTACAATTCAGGCCTGAGCAAAGATAAATTCCAGGAGGTTTTTTTTCTTCTTCATAAGGTGTCTCAGGAGTTACCCCTTCTACCTGAAAAGAAGGAAATTCTCCGGTAATGCCTTTATAAATAGTTCCGGCCGCCGCTATAATAATTAGCCCGAAAATACCAGCTCTGAGCCAAGTTTTAGCTTCATTTTTTAAACCGGGATCTCCGGCTGAAAGGATGAGGCGAACTCCTCCGTAAATTATTGCTAAGAGAGCTAATCCTGCTCCAGCCTTAATGAGGTCATTATAAATTTCTTTAACTTTTGGAAATTGGGCGGCAAAACAGACATTAGCTGAAAGTAATAAAAGAGAGGAGATTAAGAAAATTTTTTTCAGATAGAGTTTTGGCATACTATCTTGTTTTGTAGGGAATTATTTTTGCCTTCTGCGGTCTTGTCCTGTGCCATATTTCATAGCCTGTTATATCTTCTGGACTCTCAAAAAAAAGTTGATAGTAGTACGTCCGAATATGTTTTCCCCAAAGGATAACTGCATATTTCCCGTTAATTTTAATTGAGCGAAGACACCAGGGGTCCTTTTTGATCAACTCATCCACATATACAGTCGGACATTTCTTCGGGACACCTGCCTCGGTAGCGACTCCTTCATAATCAATTTCTTTACCTTTTAAACTTTCGAAATCACCTTCGAATTGTTCTATGCCATACTCTCCACCTTCTCCTACAATGTAGATTCCTCCCTTGTAACCTGTGTCTTGAAAAAATTTTACATTTCCGATTCTTTCGGCATCTTTAATATCAAGAATAGCAATTGAACCTACATTAAAAGTAGCGCTTGAGCCACCTTCTTGCATATCCCCCATATAACCAGGTTCAGAAAATAAGATGAATTTATAGTCAGTTTCAGGAAGGTTATTTACAACTTTATTTTTAATTTTAATTGGAGTACCCCTTTTTAAAAAAAATGTTGAGTTGCTAGTAGTATAGGGTCCTACTTCAGTACCGCTAATTGTAAAAAAAACTCCTGCTAAGTCTTCTTTCTTAAGTTCCCCAGGAGTTAACTTTTCTCCTGCTTGGAAAGAAGGAAATTCTCCGGTAATACCTTTATAAATAGTTCCGGCTGCCGCTATAATAATTAGTCCGAAAACACCAGATATGAGCCAAGTTTTAGCCTCGCTTATTGAACCAGGATCTCCAGCTGAAAGGATGAAGCGAATTCCTCCGTAGATTATTGCTAATAAACCCAATCCTGCTCCAGCTCCAATTAAATAACCGTAAATATCTTTAATTTCTGAAAATTCTGCGGCCAAACAGATGTTACCCAAGAACAAAAAGAAAAGAAGAAAGAAAATTAATATTTTTTTTGTCATAACTTTAATCCTTTATTCTTCTTTGACGACAGCAAAACCAATCATCAGTTTCTGCTGCATCTTCAAAACCATGCTCATCTACTCCGTAACATTCTCTTTGCAAACCCTCGTCCACCGCTCGAATGCAACTTAAAAGTTTTACTCTTTCTCTTAATTCTCCTTCAGGTATTTCTTCTTCAAGACCAGTTCTGAACTGAACATAAGAATCACTGCACTCGTTCATTTTTTCTCTTGAATAGGTTAACATTTTTAGGAATTCCGACCTACTCTCTAAAAGATTCTTTTTAAGTTCTTCAAGGGCTTTTTCTATTTCATCGTGATACCATTTGATTCCTTTATATTCTATATCTTCGGGGCATTTTTCGCTTTTTTTCTTTCCTTTTAATAAATTAATCATTTTCTGACAGGGATTGTCTTGACAAGGTTTAAGCACGCAAAAACAAGACCAATAAGAAGATGTTTCACCTGTCTTAGGCTCTTCATATTGCACTTCTACCTTATTGAACTCACAGGGTGGGTGACAAGCAGGTTCACAAGTGCCCCAACACAAGTTATCACCATCTAAACACCAGGGACCACAATCTCCTTCGTAAAGATTACAGACACTTCCGCATTCGCAGTAACCTTTTTCATTGCCTATTTCTTTAATATATTCTGTCATATCATCTATTTTTTCAATAAATTTATCAATGGCTTCAGCCAATTTTTCAGCCCATTTTTCAGTTTCATCGGTTGTTCGGCCAACAGGAATATCTATTCTTCTATCACAATCCATTTTTTCAGTTAAAGGTCCTGGATATTCTTCCTCTGTTTTGCCAATTTTTGAATAAAAAGTTAAAGGGTCATCATCATAGGCATATTCACCGCATTCTCCGCTACAAGTTAAACAAGGACATTCAGGGCAGGAGGAACAAGAAGGACATTTAGCAGCTTGAGGATACTCTTTAATCCCGTAGAATTTTTCAAGCCCCCAATATTCAGTTCCTCCATAACACAAAGGATTTATAAGACACTTTTTACGGGAATCCCAAGGGAAAAAGTCAGAAGAAGAGTATTTACCCTTCCGGCAGCCGCTGAGTCTTGCCCAAAAGGAATAGTAAGCCTTTGAACACTCTTCATAACCGGCGTATTGGTCAGTGCAAAACCTACATCCTTTTCCATAGCATTTAGTATAACAGGGAAAGAGGAAATTATTATAGCAACTGGTAATACAAGCGGATTGTTCATCCTTACAGTACTCAAGGCAATAATCTTTATCTACTTTCCATTTTTCGCAGTCATTATCACATTTTTCTTTCTCTTTTTTACACTTTGGGTAATCTGGTGGCTTACACCATTCAAATTCATCATCGCATTTGTCTATACAATCGTTACAAATATCTTTACACCGATCTTTATTTTCAGCGGTTTCACAAATACAAAAACAAGGGTCTTCGTCTTTTATACAACTAAAATACTCTCCGGCATCTTCAAATTTTCTACAGTAATCAGTACAGGCGCCAGAACAGGCATTTAGATGTATCTTAAAAAATTTTTCTTCGGAAGAGAATAGCGTTGAAAACCAACTATCTCCATAACATTTTTTATGTAAATCTAAATGATTAAAACCCTTACAATATCTATCAGGTAGGACTTCTTTTCCGTCAGAACCTGTGAATGTTTTGATTTCTACTTCTCCTTTTGTTTCCTTTTCAATTTCTTCTGCTAATTTTACAAATTCAATATAGGGTTCTACTAAATAATCGTCTTTCATCATTTTTTTTGTGCTTTTTAAATTTTCAAGGTCTGCTTTAAAAGATTCTTTGCCATATTCTATCCTTGCTTTCAAATATCTAAGTTGGTCAATTAATCTCATCTTTTCCCACACTTCTTTATCAATAATCTTTACTTTTTCTCCTTCTATCTCAATTTCTGTTTCAACAATATCTAAAAGGTCGCTATCATTATTTATCTCTCTAATATACTCATAGGGCAACTTCCAGGCATACGACCAGAGCGGATATTGGGTTCTAAATTCATCTAAGCCAGCATATCCTTTCTCTTCCTCTTCTTCCTCTTCTTC
>CAYZYZ010000041.1:5170-6882 GCA_964482765.1 uncultured Candidatus Saccharibacteria bacterium
CAAGGGTCACATTTTTCTTCTTCCTCCGCTTCTTCTTCTTCTTCTTCTTCTTCTCCCTCTTCGGGACACCTGCAACGACAAGTAACATCGCATTTATCGGGCTGGCAAGTATTAGGATTATTTGTTATTTCAAAATGTTCACATTCAGGACAATCTGTTTGTTCGCAAAAACTGGGGGGTTCAGTAGCAGCACAGTCGCTCGTTTCTTTAGACCACTTTTCTGCGCCTGGATTGTTACTATTGCTTGCGCTTTCTGCCCAACTCCGAGCTGAATAACAATATTCGGTCCCGGGTTCAAGTTCTCTGTCAATAAAATATGAAAAGTCCCACCAGGGAGGATAGGTACCAGAGTCAAAAAAGATTTCAGTACCATTTCTCCATATCTTTGTTTTTTCTGCCCAAATTCCTTTTCTCCAGGTTATTAAAATTTCAGTTTGACTAATTTGCTCTGTTTGAAATCCTAAAGGAGGTCCTGGCAAAATTTCTAATTGATATTCAGCTTTCTTATGTGTTCCATGTTCTCCACCCCAACTACATTTGTCGTAGGTATCCACAATAACTGTATAATCTCCCGGTTCCCAATACCACCAAGTGCCGTCTTCATTTCTCCCACGGGTATCAAAAGTTAATGGCACATTGCAGGAGGGCTCCGGTGTACAACTTCCGTTGGGCCAGGTCGCTCCAAACCTACCCACGGCTGTAACCGTTTCAGAGGGAACCCAGCAGGGCGAGGTCTTCTCAATATGAACATTTATATCAAATGAATCACCCGAGGTTATTGAACCCGAAAAGGGTGAAATTGACACATCATAGTCAAACCTTACACAACCGCCACAAACAGTCTCGGTCCAGCAATTATCCTCCTCGTCACATTCAGTATAATCGTGACATATCTGCCATTCGCACCAACCACAGTACCTAAGATAATCTCCTCCTCCCAGGCCACATCCGGTATCAGAGGCCAATATCTGGGCGAGGGTTTTAGTTTTTTGAACAGAGGTTTTTTTCTCTTCTCCTGTTTTAGGAAGGCATTTTTGTTTCATACTCGAACTTTCACTTGCTTCGGTTCCCCCAGTAAAACAATCACATTCTTCCATAAGTTTTACTATTTCATCTCCTAAATATTCAAATTGTTTAGCCTTTCTTTCACTGGCTTTTGCTAATTCTATCAGACAGTCCAGGCGGTCGTGATTCATCCAAGTTGGTTCAAGTACATCGGGGGTGTCCGGGTCACCGTCAATAGGATTTCCGTATAAGTCAAATTTATAACAATCAATAGTTTTGGCTAAAACATTTTCAATAGTAGTTCCTAAAGGAATCTCTTGGTATGTTAAGGGTTCTGGTGGTGTTGGCTCAAAAGAAGGGAATCCTCCTAATTCTTCTCCTTGGGGTGTTACGTCCTTCAATACAGTGAAACGAGTCCAATTTGGATTGATAACCCCCATTAAAGTGTAAAAGGTAGCTAAAATTAAAAGAGCGGTAAACCCCGCCTTTATTTGTTCTTTACCTAAAGCCAACAATTTTGTAGTTCCGATTGCCTCTATTCCACCTAAAGATAGAATATAACAGATACCACCCAAGATTATAACCAAAAGAGCTATACCCACCCCGACGGCTGTTAAAATATCAATAAATTTACTTTGAATTTCAGACCAGACCTCTCCCATTGTAGCGGCATAAGCTTTTCCGAAGAAAGCAAAACTTATTGCTAA
>CAYZYZ010000042.1:0-6679 GCA_964482765.1 uncultured Candidatus Saccharibacteria bacterium
GTTAAATTTAAAGTAACCATTAACCAGGGAATTCCTTATGGAAATAACAGGCTTAAAAATGTCGGGATTGCTAAGGCTGATCAAACACCCGAAGTTTGGGACACGGCAATTACTAATGTAAATGTTGTTCGTCCTCAACAGCCTGAATTTACAATCTCCAAGTCCGCCTTTAATGAGACTCAAGGAGTTGATGCTACAACTACCTTAGCTCATGCCGGCGATGTTGTTCGTTATACTTTGACCACTAGTAATGTTGGGGACGCACCCGGTCAATACACGATTTCTGATGACATTGGTGATATTCTTCAGTATGCTAATTTAACCAATAATGGCGGCGGAACTTTGACCGGCAATGTCATTTCTTATGGAACGGTTACCATAAATCCTTCTGAGACCGTTTCGAAAACCTTTAATGTTCAGGTTATGCCATTCTTAGAGTGGCCCTCGGGAGGCGACCTGGCGATGGTTAACATTTACGGCAACCAGATAATCGTTAGATTGGGTTTCTCAAACATAATTCAGGCTAAGTCTGCCTTTAACAACACTCAGTCAGCTGACGCTCAAACTAGAATAGCCAGAGCAGGGGATGTTATAACTTACACTTTGGTTACTTCAAATCCAGGAAACGAGTCAGTTGGGAATTATGTGGTTTCCGACGATATATCAGATATTCTTGATTATGCTGACGTTACCGACACAGGTTCAGGAACTCTCGGCGGGGGTGTCATAAGCTGGTCTGCTGTTAATATTACTGCCGGTGGCTCGGTTCAGAATACTTTTCAAGTGAAGGTTAAGAGCCCAATTCCTGGAAACCCTCAAAACGGAACTAGATTTGATTTCAGAATGGAGAATGTTTATGGAAATAAAGTTACTGTTGAACTTGAGAAACCTGCGATAGCGTCTCCTGCTATTCTGGGTGTTGCCGCTATGGTCAAAGCCGGGAGTGGAAGTTTGCTTCTTACAATTGCATCAATGCTTTTCATGTTTATATCCTCAGCCTTCCTGTACTTTAGAGAGAAATTGCTTCTTCTAAATACTTTGCGAAACATATAAAATTGAATTAACAATTAACAGTTAACAAGTGAAATGTTCGAGTAAAATGTTCGAGGTCGTACCTCGAACATTTTATTAAAACTATCCTCAAATTCTTAAGAATTTGAGGATAGTTTTTTAGATATACTTTTTCTGGTATATTAATATTATGAAAAAGAATGTCTCCGCCCAAGACGGACCAGTCTCGGGCTGGAAAGAAAAAATATCCGAGCTTAAGAAGAGAGTCTCCGCTCTTGAGGAGTATCTTTGACCTGCCAAAGTTAGAGTCCGAGATTTTAAAGCTGGAAAAAGAGAGCACCCAAGCTAATTTCTGGCAGGACGAGAAAAAAGCCAGCCAAAAAATGCAGGAGTTAGCCCGCCTCAAAGACAAGGTGGGGAAGTTTTTGAATATCGAGACATCTTTGGGAGAAATCGTTGACTATGTTGAACTTCTGGCACTGGAAAGAGTTGAAATTCCCAAAGAGACTCTAGAGGATATCGCAAAATTGGAACGACAAATAGAGGAACAGGAGCTGGAACTAATACTTTCCGGAAAGTATGACTCAAACAATGCGCTTTTGTCTATTTATGCTGGTGCTGGCGGGGTCGAGGCGCAGGACTGGGCAAATATGCTTTTGCGGATGTATCTTAGATATACTGAAAAAAAAGGCTTTAAGGCGGAAATTATTTCCATTTCCGGCGGTGAGGAAGCTGGCATAAAAAGCGCCACTTTGGAAGTTTCCGGCCCATTAGCATTCGGTTATTTAAAAGGCGAGTCCGGCGTTCATCGTTTGGTTAGACTTTCGCCTTTTAATGCTCAGCATTTGCGCCATACCTCTTTTGCTTTAGTTGATGTAATACCGGAAATTGAAGAAGAAGGTTTGGAAATTGACCCCAAAGATTTAAGAATAGATACTTTCAGGGCGTCGGGAGCCGGCGGTCAGCATGTTAATGTTACTGATTCGGCGGTAAGGATTACCCATCTCCCGACAAAAATCACTACTTCTTCCCAAAACGAGCGCTCCCAATTCCAAAATAAAGAAAATGCCTTAAAGGTTTTAAAATCGAAGCTTGTGCTGTATCAGGAAGAGAAAAACGAAGAGGAAAGGGCAAAAATACGGGGCGAAATAACGCCGGCATCTTGGGGCAACCAAATTCGTTCTTATGTTTTGCATCCTTATAATATGATAAAAGACCACCGCACCAGGCTGGAGACTTCCGATACAAAAGGTGTTTTGGATGGGGATATTGAGCAATTTATCGAAGCTTATTTAAGAAAGAAGAAATAATTCTTTTCTGTACTTTCTCATTGCAGAAAGTACCAAAGGCTAGCACGCGTTCGAAAAAGCTAAAAAGTTTCTTCTGTACTTTTTGGCAGCAAAAAGTACCAAAAACTGCGACCGATGTAAAAAATCTAAAAACTTTAAGTATTTTTGAACTTCTAAATCTGAACTTACCCTTCGGGATTGCCCTCATTCGCATCAGTTACCACGATGCTCACTCGGGTTGGGCAGATTTCCTCAGTCGCCTACGGCGACCGGGCGTTCAAAAATCCTTAGTTTTCTATACGATTTTTTGCAATGGTCGGAAAGAACGGTTTTTTTACCCAGCACTTTTGAAAATAGTGCTGTGGTCTCAATGCGTGCAGTGGAGAAACCACGCCAAGGGTCCAACCCTTGGCAGTCTTGCAAAAATTCAACTTGGTTACCATTGGCACAATTGAATTTATTTTTTCCTTAATTGTTATCTGTCAACTGTTTGTTGTTTCTTGGTTTTCGTTTGTCTAAGATAGGGCACTGTGTTAAGATGTTTTTATATAAACACTAATTTTCACGAATTAAAAAAATCACAAATCAATCACGAATAAAAATATTAGCGAAAAATTAGATTTAAGTTAGAAGCTGCATTAGCGATTATGATTCAATTTTCCAAAGTAGATAAAATTTATCCCAACGGCACTGTTGCCTTAAAGGATATCAATCTAAAAATAAGAACCAAGGAGTTTGTTTCTATTGTAGGACCATCAGGAGCCGGTAAATCCACCCTGATTCATCTTTTGATTGCCGAAGAGAAACCGACTAACGGTCATATCGTGGTTGACGGTACCAATATAACCCGGCTTCCGGCAAGAAAAGTCCCATATTTTAGAAGAAACTTGGGTGTGATTTTTCAGGATTACAAGCTTTTACCTAAAGTTACTGTTTATGAAAATGTGGCTTTTGCCATGGAAGTTTCCGGCATGCATGGAAGAGATGTAAAAAGAATCGTCCCCAAGATTTTAACCCTAGTTGGCTTGACTGAGAAAAAAGATGTTTTTCCAGAGGAGCTTTCCGGCGGAGAAGTACAGAGAGTAGCGATTGCCAGAGCTTTGGCTCACCAGCCAACAATCCTTATTGCTGATGAGCCAACCGGAAACATAGATCCTAAAACTGCCTGGGGAATTATTCAAATCCTTTTAAAGATTAATGAGTTTGGCACCACGGTAATAATGGCAACCCACAATAAGGAGATAGTTAACAAACTTCAAAAGAGAGTGGTGGCGATTGAGAAAGGCTCAATAAGTTACGATAAAGAAACTGCGGGATACGTTATGTAATCACGAATACAATCACGAATTTGAAATTACGAATATTCACGAATAAAAAATAAAAATATTAGCGAAAATTAGTGCATACCCCATTAGAAATAAAAAATAATAAACAGTTATTTTTAAAAAACTAAACGAGAAATTTCTAACGGGGTGAAAATTAGTGAAAGGATTAGTGTTTTGACTCTAGTAGGATTAAAAAGAATATTTAAGATGGGGTTCAGAAACTTCTGGCGCAATGGCTGGTTGTCTTTAGCTGCTGTTTTTGTTATGGTTATTACTCTTTTTATCTTGAGTCTTTTTGTAATTTTAAACCTCGGCGTAAATGAGACCGTAAAAAAAATATCCGAAAAAATAGATTTAAGCATTCGGCTTAAAGACAATATCCAAATAGAAAAAGTGAACGATCTTAAAGGCGCTATAAAAAATGAAGAAGGGGTGGAGAGCGTTAGTTATAAGTCAAAGGAACAAGCTTGGGAGGAATTCAAAAATTTAAATGAGAAAAACAAAGAGATAACTTCCGAGTTGGAGCCGAGCGACAATCCCTTATGGGCGAGTTTAGAAGTCAAGCTTAAGGATCCCAACAAGCTCCAAAAGATAGTCAGCATAGCTGAAGGCGAGCAGTACAAGCCGATCGTTGACAGGTTGAACTACCGCGAAAAACAGAATATCTTTGAGTCCTTGGTTAAATTTACCAATTTTATCAAAAAAACCGGCTTGACATTAACTATCATTTTTGTTTCCATCTCTTTTCTTATAATTTTTAACACTATTCGCATAACCATATATTCACGAAGAGAAGAAGTCGAGATTATGAAACTGGTCGGTGCCACCAATTGGTATGTAAGTGCCCCGTTTCTTTTGGAGGGAGCGCTTTACGGAATTTTCGGAGCTATAATTTGTTTTATCATCATTTTTTTAAGCATCTATTTCGTTACTCCGCTTATGACCAAATACTGGACCATCATCTCCCAAAGCAAGAGTTTGGATCTTTTAAGGGAAAAGATTTTAATAATTATTCTTTTGGAGATTCTAATCGGAGTCTTCATAGGCGTTGTAAGTTCGGCAATTGCCATCAGAAAACACTTGAAACAAGCCTAAAAATAATTCAAAATTAACTTTTAATTTTTATCATGATTCTTTCCGATAAAGAAATAAAAGAATACATCAAAAAAGGGAAGATTTATTTGAATCCCAAGCCGAGCTTGAAAGAGCAGTTATCCGGCGCATCTTTAGACTTGCGTCTAGGGGATGAGTTTCGGATTTTTGAACATTCCCAGAATTTAGTTATCGATCCCAAAAAGCCGGCAGAATATACAAAGCTGGTGAAACAAAGAAACAGTAAGCCTTTTGTAGTTCATCCCGGCGAATTTGTTCTAGGGATAACAAAAGAAACAGTAGGCATAGACAACAGCTTGTGCGTTAGAATCGACGGCAAGAGCAGTATTGGCAGGATGGGTATTGTTGTTCACTCTACGGCCGGCCACGTTAATCCGGGCTGGAGAGGTAGATTGACTTTGGAGATTTCCAATATAGGCCTTTTGCCGGTTCTGCTTTACCCCGGAATGAGGATCTGCCAGTTGGTTTTTGAAAAGCTCACTTCAGAGGCCTCCAGCCATCATACAAAAAAAGAAAAATATATGAACCAGAAGAGCCCTAAGGCCAGTCTGATTCATAAAGAAAAAATTTGACTTAGATCTGTCTATTAAACATAATTTTTTATATCTGTTTCTTGTCAAGTCTAAGAGGCAAATTTTGATTTATAGATAAATTGTGTTATATTAAAATATTCTTTTTTGTACCTTGATAATCTAAGGAAGGTGAAAACTTTGAGAAAATTTCGATCTGTAGAGGAGACTAGGAATATTAATCTAGTTTTTCCTAAATTTAGGTTTGTACCATCAATACTTCATAAGGCGTATTTCTTCCTTATCACTCTTTTAGCTGACGTAGAGTTTGTTGGTCTTGAGAATCTTCCTTTGGAAAGAAATGTTTGTCTTTTTCCTAATCACATGTCTAACGCTGATAATATTGTCCTTTGGGAAGCTTGGAGAAGATCTGGCAGAAGAATAAAAGATTTATGGGCAGTAGCAGGTATAGTTGCATCAACATTGAAGGAAAGAATAGCTTATCGCACTAGTTATTCATTTGTATATGTTGAAAGAAGAAGAGATGTAGACAAAGAAATTCAGACAGCGATAAACAAGAAATCATTAAGAATTATTGGCAGAATGATGAAAGAAGAAGAATCATTCTTTATTTATCTTGAAGGCAGTAGAAGTAGAACCGGTTCCTTACGATTGCCTCCCGATGAAAAAGATAAAAAAAGTATTGGTCCAGCTCTTATTACTGGGACAGATATAATACCAGTTGCTATCCAAGGAACTGATAAAATCCTAAAACCAGAGTATAACGACCAAGTGATTTATGTTATAAAAAATGCAGTAATTGCTGGTATTCGAAATCTATTTTCTTGGTTACCTTTTGTTAAGCCTTTTGAAAGAACAAAGGTTCGGGTGGAGTTCAAGAAACCTATAAAAGGCTTAGAAAAACAAAGGGGCGAATCTAGTGATTCTTACATAGACAGAGTTTATAATATTATAGTGTGTGAAATTGCTTTACTTCTTCCTGAAGAATTGTGGGGAGATTATAAAAAGATGGCGGAAAAATACCGAAGACAGACTCAAGAACAAAGGAGTGCCAGCTATGTTTAGATTCAGCTTCAGGACCCGTGACATAAACCTTGTTATGCTAAAGAAAAAAGGCATTGAAGATTTAATATTTGATCTTGATAATACTATTCTTTCTTTATGGAACAATGGCCTTAATCTAAAGATAAAGGATTTAATAGCCAGAGCAAAGACCATGGGATTTAGGATTTGCCTAGTTTCTAACTCAAATGACTTTCCCAAGATGTCATTGATTTGCCATGAATTAGCAATAGACAGGTTATTAATTGGCAGAAGTGGCGGAGAGGTAGCTCTCCTATCTTCACCTGCTTTTTTTAAATTTAGGATTATCTATAGAGGAAGCAGGCCCAAACCTTGGGGATTAGGGAAA
>CAYZYZ010000043.1:0-4290 GCA_964482765.1 uncultured Candidatus Saccharibacteria bacterium
GTAATATTTAATCAATATGGGTAACCAAAAAATTACCAAAGCCGTTCTGCCTGTTGCCGGGCTTGGCACAAGGTTCTTGCCGGCAACCATTGCTTCTCCAAAAGAGATGCTACCCTTGGTTGACAAACCCGTCATTCAGTATTTGGTTGAGGAAGCAGTTGAGTCAGGAATAAAAGAACTAGTGATGATTACTGGTCGAACCAAAAGAGCCATTGAGGATCACTTCGATTATTCTTATGAATTAGAACACACTCTAAGAACCCGCGGCAAGGTGGATCTTATAAAAGAAATAAAAAACATATCCCAACTTGCCCAAATTGCCTATGTCAGACAGAAAGAGCCCTTGGGAGACGGCCATGCCATTTTGTGTGCCGAACAGTTGTTGTGCGAAGAACCGTTTGCAGTTTTGTTCGGAGACGACTTGGTAGATTCAAAAACTCCCTGCCTCAAACAATTAATGGAAGTCTTTGATAAATATCAAGATCCGGTTATTGCTGTTGCGGAAGTTCCTGAAGATGAAGTCTCCCGATACGGAATCATTAAATGTGAGCATCTAGAAAACAATACTTTTCAAATATTTGATTTGATCGAAAAACCAAAAACTGAAGAGGCTCCTTCAAATTTAGCAATTGTCGGAAAATACATTGTAACTCCTGACATCCTTGAAGATTTAAAAAGGGTGAAGCCCTCAAAAGACGGCGAGATACGCTTGATAGATGGTCTTAAAAAGCTAATCAAAAAAAGACCAATCTACGCCTGCAAATTTGAAGGGACTTGGTACTCAACCGGCCATAAACTAGACTTTTTAAAAGCAACTGTTGCCTATGCTCTAAAAAGAGAAGACCTGGCTCCGGAATTTAGAGAGTTTTTGAAAAAATACCTTAAAGACTTATAATAAATTTAATGAGCACAAAACTAAAAATAGCCATCGGCGTAGTTTCGGGTATCCTGCTTATAGCCGTAGGATTTTTTGTATTTAAAGCTTTAACTAAAAAAGTGTCAAAAACTACTCAGCTAAAATACTGGGGCTATGTTGACGATGAGGAAAACATCAAAACCTTAATAGACTCCTACAAAGAAAAGCATCCTAATGTTTCGATAATCTACAAAAAAATAGAAGAGACGCCTGAAGAATATGAAAAAATTGTAACCGATGCTTTAGCTTCTGGCGAAGGTCCGGATATCTTCCAGATAAGAAACGATTGGCTTCCCAAACACTACAAAAAACTTGCCGAAATACCCAGCTCGGTCTACACAAGAGAAAGCTTTGGCGACACTTTTTTCGAGGTCGCCAAAAATGATCTAAATTACAAGGACAAATTCTATGCTGTGCCCTTTACAGTTGACACCTTAGCTCTTTTTTACAATCCAAAAATCCTAAATGAAAAATTTCTCTTTCAAATACCCGACACTTGGGACGGCTTTATAGGCGCTGAGAAAAAATTGAGAACCGTAAACGGGGATGTCGTGGAAAGAGCCGGGGTAGCGATGGGCACCTCAAACAATGTAGAACACGCCCAAGACATCCTTTATCTTTTAATGCTTCAGTCAAACACCAAAATGATCTCCAATGATTTTGCCAAAGCTTATTTTAATCTCTCAACAAAGGACGTTCAGGGCAACATTGTTTATCCGGGAACTAATTCTTTGGGTTTTTACACCTCCTTTGCTGACCCCACTAAAGAAACCTATACCTGGAATGCGTCGATGCCCAACTCTCTGGAGGCTTTCACTTCCGGAAAAACAGCTATGTATTTTGGCTATGCCTCGGATGTCAAAAAAATCAAGAAAGCGACCAACGAAAAAATGGATTTTAAAATAACGGTTGTTCCCCAAGTTTTGGGCAACAAGGTAACTTTTGCCAAATACTGGGCAAATGTGGTTTCCAAAGATTCGAAAAATCAAAAAACCGCTTGGGACTTTTTGAAATTTGCTTCCTCTAAAGAACAGCTTGCCAAATATATAAAAGTTTCCAAGCTCCCTTCGGCCAGAAAAGACCTGGCAGGAGAAAAACAAGAGGGCGATGAGCTTTTAAAAACTTTTGCCAAACAGGCTAAGGACGCCAAAACCTGGTATAAGGGCGACTGGTTAAAAACCGATAAGATATTTAAAGATTTAATCACTGATGTTATTATAAATAAACAGCCGGCTCAGGCAGCCATAGATTCGGCGGCAAAGAAAGTAACGGATATATTGGAAGAATATAAAACCCGTTAAAAAGAAAGGAGGGGAGTGAAGAAATTATTTTATAAAACTTTATTTTTCTTTCTAATAATGCTTCCTCTCAAAGTGCTTGCTGCTAATGATGATATAGAAACGGTTTTTGGTCTTATTCCAAGAGGAGAAGAAGGCCTTAAAACTTTCATCGGCGAAGTTTTTGCCTGGGTAGCCGGAATTATCGGCACTCTTTCAATGCTCGGCTTAATCTATGCTGGATATACATATATAACTTCCCAAGGAAATCCTGATTATATCGGCAAAGCTAAAGATATTATGTGGACATCTATCGCTGCGCTTTTGATAATAATTTTCTCCTGGGCGCTGTTTGATCTGCTGGGGGTGTTTAAATGAAAAGTCTTTTTCTAAAAATTATCTTATCACTACAACTTCCTGATCTCTGGGGCGGTAACATAAACAAAGGCAATCCCGATTTAGAAGATCTCTCTCAACTTATCAGAAATATAGCTAACATTGCCATCGCTTTAGTGGGAACTGTTGCTCTGCTCTTTCTTATTATCGGCGGGTTTTACTACATAACCTCTGCCGGCAATCCCGACAATGTCGGCAAAGCCAAGCAGACAATTCTTTACTCTATTATCGGCTTGATTTTAGCCATCGTCTCTTATGCTATAATCAACTTTATAATAAACAAGATACAATAGTACCTAGAAATGTCAAATATCAAATTTCAAATGTCAAATCAAGCTCAAAGTCCTAATGTCAAATTTGACCTAGAAGAAAGAACAGCAAAATTTGCGGAAGCTATAATTGATTTCGCTAAAAAAATACCACAAGGGCTAATAACATCTCCACTAATAACTCAGTTAGTAAAATCAGGAACCAGTATTGGAGCAAATTATCATGAAGCTGACGGTGCTGAATCAAAGAAAGATTTTATACATAAAATAGGAATATGCAAAAAAGAGGCTAAAGAAACGAAGCATTGGTTAAGAATAATTTATAGGGCTGTACCTGAAATTGAAAATGAGGCAAAAAAACTTTGGCAAGAAGCTCAAGAGTTTACTCTGATATTCTCCTCAGTCATTAAATCTTGTAAAATAAAGAAGGAAATTGACATTTAGTCATTTGACATTCACTTGTCATTTGACATTTGAAATTTGGCATTTAAATATAATCTAACTATGGTATAATAAATGAAACTACTAACCAGATTAATTACTTCTTTAACAATTCTTTATCCTTCTAGTGTTTTGGGAGCCAGCTGTAAAGCAACTAACGGACAACCCATTCCTAACTGCATCCCCCAAAAAACGATACCCCAGCTTTTGGGGATGGTCATTAATGCCCTTCTTATTCTGGCTGGCGCAGTAGCGGTTCTTTTCATTATTATCGGCGGATTCCAGTATGTCTCTTCAGCCGGCAACCCGGAAAGTGTCGCTAAAGCCAAAACTACTATCCTTTATGCAGTAATCGGGTTAATTGTTGCAATACTCTCTTATGCGATTGTTATATTTATAATAAACAATATCAAATAGAGGAAAAATTATGAAAAAATTAAAACATTTATTTTGGCTATTATTCTTAAAAGCCTCTCCTGCTTTGGCTGAAATCGACCAACCTGACAATCCTGGCGGCAAACTCACGGGCGACTTAAAAGGATTGATAACAACTGTTTCCAATACCCTGCTTATGCTCTTGGGCGCAGTAGCGGTTCTTTTCATTATTATCGGCGGATTCCAGTATGTCTCTTCAGCCGGCAATCCAGAAAATGTTGGCAAAGCCAAAACCACTATCCTTTATGGAGTTATCGGAATTATCTTCGCCCTGCTTTCTTATGCAATCGTTCAGTTTATCATTACACAAATTAAATAACCCTATTCTCTAAGGAGGAAAGATGAAAAAAATTATTAAGTGGCTTCCACCCGCGCTATTATTCCCTGCCATTGCTGCAGCCGATGATATTCCTGTTCCCCAACCATCTAGGTCTCCCAGCTCTGATTTAGTTAGCTTAATTACAACTATCTCTAATACGATTTTATTGTTAGTTGGCGTTGTGGCAGTATTGTTTTTGATTATCGGCGGGTTTCAGTATATTTCATCTGCCGGCAA
>CAYZYZ010000043.1:4390-6545 GCA_964482765.1 uncultured Candidatus Saccharibacteria bacterium
TTAAACTCCCTTAAATGAATTCCGCTCTTTCCAGATAGCTCTTAACCTCACTCACAAACTCTTTTGCCTTAGCAAGAATCCTCTCCGCATCATCTTTTGTAAAATCTACAAGCTGGGTATAATCGGCTTCGGCTCTTTTATCTTCAATCCTTGAAAGCATAGCGGAAAATTTATCAGAAATTATGCCTGTCTTTATGAAATGCAGGCTAAAAAGACGGATACTTCCAGCATGCGATTTTGGTTCCAGCCCTTTAGTTAAAAGCACGGCATTACAAATATCAAGCATGGCATAATAGGCTCTTGATATAGAATCCCTAAAAAGACCGTCTTTATATAAATTTTCCGCGGCTAAAATTCTTTCTTGGGAAACTTCTATATATTTATCTATAATTTCTTTTAAGTTTTGATTTTTTCTCTCTGCCACAAATTTATACCTTCCTTGTTAACCCAATAAATAAAGGGTGTTGGAGGATTTTTATATTTTTCGTATTCGCCTAATGACAGATTAACTATTGAAATATAAATATCGTAGTTTAAAATAATTTCATTTTTTAATTTTGCGATTATGTCGTCTTCCGGGCTCCCGAAACGAATTTTATCTTTTGTAACCAAAAGAATGTCAATATCTGACCACTTATGGTAATCACCCCTGGCTTTTGAACCAAAAAGCTTAACTAAAACAACTTTGCTTTTTAGCTTCTTAATAATTTTATAAATAAATTCGCCAACTGCTTTTTGTTCTTTTGTGTTTAAATGTTTAATCTTAATCATATTTAAATGATATCAGAATAGATCGCAATTTCAATAATGACTTGGGGGCAGTCGCCTTTTTGAGAGACTATATCTACTTTTGCCAAGGGTCAGTTTGCCAAGGGTTGGACCCTTGGCGATTCGGCTCTTTTCTCCGTTAATTGTTATATGTTTCCTGCCTGCCCCGCGAAGTCCCGATGGTCATCGGGACGAAGTGGGGTTATCTGTTTTCGTGCTTGACAATCCCTGAAATTTGGGATATTATTTTAATCTCGTTCTTTACCAACAAAAAGGTGGTGATTTGAATGATTACTATTTCATGGAAGGCTGTATTGGCGGCTGTAGTTATAGTAATTCTTGTCGCGGGTTATTTTGCCTACCAGAATTACCGAAAAAATATAGAAATCACTGAATACTGGAAGAAGAATTATGGATTCGATCCCGCAAATCCTCCGGAGCCTGCGAATCCTCCAGCTAAAAGTACCTTCAAAGCTGAGAAGGTAGACTTGTCAGGAGTGCCTTCAGAAATCTCAAAGGCTTTCGAGGATAAATACCAAGAAAGTGGTAATTTCAACAAAGAACAGCTTAAAGAGATTTTAGACAAAGTTCAGTTATTCCTTACTCTCGTCAAAGGGAAAAGATGGGATGAACTCTCTAGCGCCAACCTTGCTGTATGGTATAGTGAGCTCAATGTTGACAGAATCATTAACAGTGGGATAGAAATAGATAGAGTAAAAAGGACTGAACTTGATCCAACTAGTGTAATTAATGGAAGTATCTATAGTATGCATCTAAGTATCTATCTCAACAACGAACATATAATAAAGTTAGAAATAGGAAAAGAACAGAATGGCAGTTCTGACCAGACATATCATACAGGCCAAATATATAAGCGGGATCATTACTACATTGACGAATTCGAATATTATTAGTACCCCAAAAAACTTTTTGGGGTTTTTCTTTACTTAAAAATTCTTTTATATTAAAATAAAGTAAACTAAGTTATCAGTAAACAAGATTTAAATGGCTAGATTTAAAAAAATAACTATCTTAGTGCTAATGGGTCTGTTTATTAGTACGGCTTTTTTTAAAACCTTTCTTATAAAAACTCCAATTGCAAAAGCAGACATGCCCTCAACCTATTGCGACAAAGGCGATGATGAGTTTTCTAAAGAGCGGCATGTTGAATATTACTTAAGTGGCACAACTATAAAAATTAAACAAAATGATAAACCTTATCCTAAAGACGGCTGTGATTCTTTCAAGTATTCAATGAGGAAAGCCCCGGATATAAGTTATGGCTATAGTTATGGTTTTATGGATTATTATTTTGTAAGCGAGAACGAGAATCACAATCACTATGCGCTAATGGTGAACGTCGATAGCACGGTTAATCCTCCTAAAG
>CAYZYZ010000044.1:0-6387 GCA_964482765.1 uncultured Candidatus Saccharibacteria bacterium
TGGTAGCCTCGACGGGATTCGAACCCGTGTTGCTGGGATGAAAACCCAGTGTCCTAGACCGAGCTAGACGACGAGGCCGTGGTGTCCTAACCATTAGTCCCGACTTCTTCATTAATATTTTAAAATTTAATGAGGTCGGGATCCCGATTACCTTAGTATATTTTATCAGATGAAGCAATCGGGAACGATGACCCCAAAGAATAACTTTCTTATATTATCAAAAAAAATTATCTGTTTCAACGTTTAAAAACATCATAATAGTCAAGTATTACCCTTCTTGAGGCTTCGGCTGACCAGAGCTGTATCTTATTCATATGACCCTCAACCGACTCCTGATCGTTGTACAACATCGGCGCTCCTTTTTTGTCGATGAATAATTCTGGAAGCAGATTTAAATAATCAAAGCTATAAATTAAACTGTCGAATAAATATTTTACAGCTTCTCTTAAAAGCTCCTTAGTTTCTTTGGAAAAATCTTTTCTTTCAAGCTGTCTTCTAAAACCCAGGCTACACAAACCGATTTGTTTTAGCCAGATTACCTCTCCATGATACTGAAGGGAGTTATAACCTTGATTTTTGCCTACTATTAGCGGACCGCTTCGGGTATTAAAATAATCCTCATCTAAAATCCTTGAAGCAAAACTTTTAACGTCCTCTTCGCTGGGAGAACCGAAAATTAAATCATAGGCTTCATCAGTATGGTTCACTGCCAATTTTTTGTATTCCTTTTCATTTTTGAAGTCATAAAGAGCTAGAGAGTAACCTGAGAACCCGTTTTTGTTTTTAAACCTAAATAATTCTTTCTTCTTCTGCCATTTTGAAACCACGTCTTCCAAATCTTTGTCTCCTATATCTAAAAGGTCTTTGTAGTGATGGATGATTTTCAAAGAGGCTGGATAAAAAACTGCGTTTACGTCATAAGGAATAATACAAGAAGAGGCAACATTAAGGTAAGCTGAGATGGAATCCCTCCAATTTCCAGCTTTGAATCTAAACGGCTTAGGTTTTTCTCCATCTTTGACCTCTCCACACTGAAAATTAACCTCTTCGCACCTAATTAAAGAATATTTTTTGGCTTTTCCCAAAACAAAAGAGGCAACCCTTCGAATTTTTCTAAGCAATACCTCATCATCTTTAAAGATTTCGGGAAAGGCACCAAAAGTTAAAATGTACCTCGGCTCGATGTCGATCATCTCTCTCATAACCAGCGGCAGGCGTTTTACATTTCTGTTATAGGCATATTCGCCGACTCCCGCCTCATGCCAACCCTCGCCTTTTTCATCAACATACCTTAAAGACTCTTGGATAATGTACTTCAATGCTTTTTTGTTAAAATCATCGAATCCCAAGATAGCTGTCTCGGTCCAATCTCTGGGAAAAATAGTTCCATAATCGAAACTTGAGGTTTTTTTATATTTTAAGAGATGGTCAACCTCTGTTTTTGCCCTTTCTGAAATTTTTCTAACTTCCTCGCTTTTCGAACCGAATCTCTTAAAATCGATTTTTTCCTTCAGGAAGATATCACCAAAAATCTCCTGCTTGAAGAAACCACTCGAATAAATCCTCAAAGTAAAATTAATGGTAGGTTTTTCGCTTGAAAAAAGAAACAAGGATTTTCCCTTTGAAATTTTTGTATCTTTTTCCAGTATAAGCTCACTGCCGTAAAAATTTTTGCCAAAGTGTCTTTCGAATTTTATGGATTTGGTTCTATCTGTCTCGCTTTCCTTGATTTTTTCCGGAAGCAAAACATCAGGGAAATTTTTTCTTATCTCAAAAAGGGTTCTTATCTTTCTTGATTTTTCGTACATATAGGTTCTTAGAGTTCTTATGTCGCCCATTACAGGATAGAAAAATTTGGCTTTGGGTCCAAAAAAGTGACCGAAAACTATGACATCATCGCCCTTTGGAAAAATGTCAGAAATCTCATAGTTTCTCAGCTTATTCTTTTCATTAATCATTCCAAAATAAAAATGATCACCGGGACCAACCACTCGAAACTGCTCTAAGTGGTCGATGTCTATGTAAAAACCATTTTGAAGCCAAATATTGGTAGCAAGCTGCATATTAAGAATTCTTTAGCGCTAAGATCGCCGCCCCAATTGCTCCTCCTAGATCACCCATTTTCGATTTTAACAGTTTTGGAGGAGCAGTGGATTTCTGTTTTAGGACTCTTTTTATTGTATCTAGAGTCAAAGGAAGTGTACCCAGGAAAAACCCTCCATCCATTATAATAACCTCGGGATTGAGCATATTAGTAACATTTGCCAAAACTATGCCCATCCAATAAGCTGTATCTTTGATTAATTTTTTTGATAACTTGTCTCCTTTTAAAGCCCTTTGGTAAATCTTTAGAGCGTCTAATCGCTTTTTTTCTTTAAGCGCTTTTCTCATTCGCTCCTCCAAAGATTCTCCAGATGCTAAAGCTTCTATTCTGCCATTCTTAGAAACATAACCTGAAAGATGCCCGACTTCTCCTGCCATACCGTCTTTACCTCTGTAAATCCTTCCGTCAATAATGATGGCGCTCCCAACGCCGGTGCTTATAGTTAAGATAACGGCATTCTTATAGTTTTTCAAAGCGCCGAATTTAAGCTCGGCTTCGGCAGCGCAGTTCATATCATTATCAATAAAAACCGGTATTTTTAATTTTTTTTCCACGGCTTTTTTTAAAGAGAAATTTTTCGGGAAGGGCAGATGAGGAGTCTCTTTTACGGCCTGCTTTTTAAAATCAACGGGACCGGCGATACTTACACCGACACAAGATATTTTTTTTCTATCTTCTTCCTTTACACTTTCTGTAATTTTTTTTATGATCCGATGATAGTCAGTATGTACAACATTCTCTTTCTGAGGCGGCTTTAAAAATTTACCCCTTCTCTCTATTACAACCTTCCTAAAATGAGTTCCCCCAATGTCTATACCGATGGCGTATTGTTTCATTTGAAAATTATTTTTTATCCACTCTAATGGCTGAATCTGGACAATTTATTTCGCAAAGTTTGCAGGCAACACATTTTTTTATATCGCAATCTGGCGCTGGTTGCCCGTAATAAGCTAAATCCTTGCCATAAGATAATGCTTTAACTGGACAAACTTCAATGCAAGTACCGCAGGACTTACAAAGTCCCCGAAAATTGGTCCAGGATTTTTTACTATCTTTATATGTTTTTGGTCTAAAATCTTTCATAATTTACTTCCAATATCCAATGCTTTTAGATTTAATTCCCTAATTTGGGGGTTTTTTCTAAATTTCTTTCCTAAAACTTCTTCCATCCCTCTAATTACTGATTGTTTTTTAATCGGTAGCTTAGTTGATAAAAAACCTAAAATAATCATATTAAAAACTTTGGGACTTAAACTTTTGGCTAAAGTGGTTGCTTTTATGCCAATTCCTTTGTGTTTTAATAAAGTCGAATCATAAATATATAATGTTTTTTTACCAAAATACCTTTCCGCTCTTTTAATTGCCCTGTGGCATAAAATAATCATAATATCAGCTTTGTCAAATTTTGGAAAAACAATCTCTTTATCTGATATCTGAGCAAAAGCAATAGAAACTCCGCCTCGCTGCTCTACTCCGAAATTAGGAATATAGGTTGAATGTTTGCCTTCCAAAAAGGCGGCTCGGGCTAGGATTTCTGCAATTGTCTGGACACCTTGACCTCCTTCACCAGCAATTAAGACATGAGTATTATTCACTAATCCTCCTCTTAATAAAATATATTAAGGAATTTCCCCTGTAGGAAATGTTTTTTCTATTTCTTTCAAAAATTCCCTTGTTTCTCTAGCGTCAGTTTTCCAATTAATCGGACAGCCAGAAAGAATTTCTAAAAAGGAGAAATTGCCTTTTTTTTGATGTAAAATAGCTCTTTTAATAAAATTCTTCATTTGAGAAATGTTCAAAGTTGTTCCCCGGGCAACATAGGCCTTTTTATTTAAAGATCTCACTAGTTCTGGACCTAAAAGAGGACGGCTACCATTGCAAACTCTCCCTCTTATTGTTGAAGTAGTAATCTCATTACAAAGAGTTGTTGGGGCCTCTTGTCCTCCAGTCATAGCATAGACAGTATTGTTGCAGATAATCATTGTAATTGGGTCATTGCGCATCGAGGAAGCAACAAGATGTTGAGCACCAATTGCATAGGCACCGCCATCACCCATATAAGCAATAACAATTCTTTCAGGAGCAGCATATTTTAAACCAACCATTGTTGGTCCGGTTCGGCCATGATGGGTTTGGACTGTATTTAAATCAAAAAAGTCCCAAGACAAGAGCATGCAGCCAATATCACAGCCATAAACAACCTTGGAAGCGATCTTTAATTCATCAATAACAAAACCTAAATTTTTCAAAATCAAAGTTTGGCTACAGCCAGGACAAAACTTCGATGGCTTGGAATCAATCTTATAACATTGGGGGAAGTTAGGTCTCATAATAACTCTTTTTAATTTTTTGGTAAATTTCTTCTGGGGTGATTCCTAAAGCTGGCTTATATAAAAAGTCGTAATCAATCTTCAAGCCAAAAAGATTATCTTTAACTATCCGGGCAAATTGCCCCAAAGAAGATTCGACAAACAAAATTTTCTTGGAGATTGAGGCAACTTTCAAAGCTTCTTTTTGAGAAAAAGGTCTTAAAGTTATTGGTCTAAAAAGAGCTACTTTCATACTTTTTGGCAAGGAGGAAATCGCTGCTTTGACCGAAGAAGCAATAATTCCATGGCTAAAAACAAGAATTTTGGGATTTTTTGAGCCAAAAATTTCAAAATCTTTCACCTTCGGGGTTATCTTTTGATAATCTTTTTCATTTTTCTCTAAAACCTCATAAAGTTCTTCCTCAAAAGAATAACAGTTTCTTAAATTAACAAAGCCTTTTTTAGGTAAAATTGGAGAAGATGCAATCAAATTTTCCGGTTTTTTCAGAAGAACCTCATCTTTCATTTTCAAAAGATAACCATCGGTTAAAATAAAAGCTGGGAAGCGATACTGCCAAGCGCTGTTAAAAGCTTTGATTACCAACTGATATAATTCATCTAAGGAAGAGGGGGAATAAACAATTCTATGGCCTTCGCCGTGACCACCAAAACATGTTAAAGTAACCTCTTGCTGAGAATAAATAACCGTACCAGTAGAAGGGCCTCCTCTCTGGCCTATAATAGCCACTGTAGGAATTCTCATCGCTTCAGCCATACCAAAAGCATCCTGTATAAGAACATTACCTGGCCCGGCTGTAGCTGTAAAAGATTTCTTGCCAGAAAGTACTGCTCCAATTGTGGCAAAACCAGCTGCCATTTCGTCTTCGGTTTGAAGAAACAACAATTTTTTATTATTTTCGGCTTCTCGAGCCCAAAACTCCAAAATCTCTGTTGTTGGAGTAATTGGATAGCCAAAAAAGGCTTCGGCACCAGCGCTGAGCGCGGCTTTAACAGCTATCTTTGAGCCCATCAAAAATTCTTTTTTCATGGTTTTATGATATCACAATTTAGAATGTTTAACAAACTAATAGTTGCAATGTTAAACAAATATACCCATAATATAAATAATAAAAAATAAGCTCTTCGGCTCCTCCAACGATACATCGGAGTCGCTCAGGGCACATCTCTCGATAAACTCGAGATGTGGAGGTTATATGAAAATTGAAATTATCAAAAAGAAGGAGTTTGCTCTCCCCCCAAATTTAAAAAATTACAAAAAAACTTACCAATCTTTCAGTTGGAAAGAGGCCGAAAAAGAACTATCGTTTTTTGAAGGAAAAAAATTCAATGCAGCTTACAACGCCATTGATAGGCATGCTGAAAATTGGAGAAAGAACAAAGTTGCCCTCTACTGGGAAGGAGAAAATGGTGAGACCAAAGAATATAGTTTTTTGCAGCTGTCTTTACTTTCTAATCAATTTGCTAATGTTCTTAAAAAATTAAAAATTAAACGGGGGGATCGGGTCTTTATTTTCTTGCCCCGAATTCCGGAACTTTACATTTCCTTTCTGGGCATTCTGAAAACAGGGGCTATTGCTGGTACTTTATTCCAGGCTTTTGGCCCATCTGGGCTTCTGGACCGCCTTTCCAATTCAGAAGCTAAAATTGTTATTACAACATCTGAGCTTAAAGAAAGAATTTATAAAATCAAAAAGGATTTACCTTGCCTTGAAAAAATTATAGTCGTTGATGAGAAACCAGAAAAACCAGGTGAAATTGATTTTCAAAAAGAAATGTCTGAAGCTTCCGAAGAATTTAAAATAGCTAAATTAGATCCTGATACCCCGGCTTTTATGCTTTACACCTCTGGCACAACCGGCAAACCAAAAGGAGTAGTTCATAAACATTTGGCTGTTCTCCAAGAATGTATGACTGCTAAATGGGTTTTGGATATTCATGATGAAGATATTTTAT
>CAYZYZ010000045.1:0-6255 GCA_964482765.1 uncultured Candidatus Saccharibacteria bacterium
TTTTTCAATTCTTGTTTGCTCAACATTAATTACCTTTTCTAAAAATTCATTACTAATTTTTTCAAAATCTTTGTTTAAATTCTTTTCGCTTCTTATAATTTCTAAAAGCTCGCTTGGTTTTTTTTGTCTAATATAATAACCATTTAAGTCATTTAATTTTTTTATATCAAAAATTGCCGGGCTCTTTCCCATGTGTTCAATTAAAAATTTCTTTTCCAGCTCTTTTAATGAAAAGGTCTCCTGGGTACCTCCCTTACCCAGATGCCAGCCTAGGAGCACCATAAAATTAATCAGAGCTTCTGGAAGATACCCTTCGCTCCTATATTCAGCAATTGAAGTTGCACTGAATCTTTTGGAAAGTTTGGTGTGGTCCGGATTTAATGTCAAAGGAATATGAGCATACTTTGGCATTTTAAAACCAAACGCTTTTTGCAAAAGATAGTGTTTAGGCGTGTTGGAAAAATGATCCTGACCGCGGATGACATGGGTAATTTTCATTTCCTCGTCATCTATAACAACCGCAAAGTGATAGGTTGGGATACCGTTTTTTCGCATAATCACAAAATCCTCAACATTGGCGGAAATTTTGCCTAAAATCAGGTCATTTTCGGGAAGAGAAATCAGATAACCTTCCTTTTTTTGTCCACCCTCTTTGGAAAGAGCTATAACTTTTTTGAAAGGAACCTTATATTTATCGATTATTTTTTTTACATCAAGCCACAAAGCGCCGTCTTTTTTATAAGCCAGTTGTTGTTTTTCTAATATTTTGGCATATTTTTTGTATACATCCAATCGCTCCATTTGATGAAATGGACCCTCATTCCAGTTTAAACCCAGCCATTTAAAGCCTTTGATAATCTCCTCTTCTGATTCTACTGTTGAACGAGAAATGTCTGTATCTTCAAACCGCAGAATAAATTTCCCGTTATTTTTTCTAGCAAAAAGATAATTAAAAAGAGCAGTACGAGCAGTACCAATATGCAATTTGCCTGTTGGCGAAGGAGCTATCCGAACGCGTATTTGTGACATAATTTTTGCCTCTTCCTTATCCCTTATTGCTTCGGCCAAAGGCCGATCGTCCTCTGGACGATATCTCTTATCGCTTACTTTTAATTTTATACCGTATGATCTCAAAAATGAACTTCGGAATTGCTATAAAAATACGCTTTATTCTCTTTCCGGGCTCCATGAAGAGGCGCCACAACCACTCCAAACCGATTTTTTGTAAAAACCTCGGCGCTCTTTTTACCTTGCCTGCTACAACATCAAATGTACCGCCAACACCGATGACAAGTTTAACGTCCAAGTCTTTTAAATTTTTTCTAATCCACTTCTCCTGCTTGGGCTGACCCCAAGCGACAAATAAAACATCGGCTCCAGATTTATTAATTTTTTCTACAAGATCTTTTTCTTGAGGAGTGCCTGGATAAGCACCGGCAATTCTTATACCTTTAAACTTTTTCTCTAGTTTCTCCCTGACTTTTCCAGCAACCTCTTCATATCCGCCCAATAAATATACCGATTTATCATTCTTATAAGCCCGGCGGATAATCTCCCAGAACAAATCAGCGCCTGTCACTCGCTCCAACAAAACCTGTTTTACATAAGGAGGATAAAAGATTAAAGACAGAAGTGAAAAGAGAGCTAAAAAGGGAATCTCGACAAAACGAAAAAAGGTTTTGGAGGTTTTATAATCCAAAAGTTTTGCCGCCCACAAAAGACCTATCCCATCAGCTGTAACGATGTCCGCATTTCCTATTGCCTCTTTAAACTCAGTGTCTTTTTGAGCAAGAATAACACCTTCTGGATTTGCAGTAATGATGAAAAGTTTATTTGGAGAATCTAAAACAGAAGAAATTTCAGATAATATCTTTTCTAGAGAGAGCTTATCTATTTTAATCCCTAATATATCTATTTGTTCTCTATTCATTTCTTTACTTTGAAGGTTTCACCATGGCCGGGAACAATATAATCTGCTAGGGCAAGGACTTTGCGCTTGTTTTCACTTAACTGAACCTCATCATAGGTAAACTCCGGTTTATCTTCTTGTTTTATGAAATACAAGTCGCCAACTACCGCATAAATGCCTTTTTTAGCCTTGACTAAAACTGATACATCATCTATGGTGTGACCCGGCGTCTGGATGAGTCTGGTATGAGGTGCCAGAAGGATGGATTTAGCGATAGGGAAAAACTCGTAAATGTCTCCTTTTATGGTATTGTCCTGAACATAGATGGTGGCATTTTTAAAAAGGTGGTTATTATCCCTGTGGTCCGAATGGGAGTGGGTGTTGACTACAATATCAATATCTTTAGGCTTTAAGCCCTCCTTTTTTAGACTGTCTATGATTTCCTGCTCTACCGCAATGTTGCCGGTATCAATAATTATATTTTTGCCCTCATCTTTTATCAGAGTTACCGTTGAGGAAGCCTTAAGTTTCGTTTCGCTTAACCATTTAAAATAGCCTTCTACTAAAATTTTAACTTCTGCCATTTTGTTACCTTTCTATTTAATTACCTTTTACTTCATTATACTTTTCTTCCACAAAATTTTTAATCTTTGATTCGAACACTTTTCTGTCGAATTTAAGGGCGTGTTCCCTGATTTTTTGAGGACTGAAGCTTTCCTCTTTTTTTAAGAATCTCTCAACTGCTTCGGCTAAAGAGTCGCCACTTGGCTTAAAGAAAAACTCGCCCGTCTCCCCTTCTTCTAGAGATTCTCTTGAACCGCCAACTCCTGAAGCAATAACCGGCTTTCCGCAAGCCATTGCCTCGACCGGCGTTAAACCGAAATCTTCATAAAAAGTTGGAAAGACAAAAGCTCGACACTCTTTATAATACCTCAAAATCTGTTCATCGTCTTGAAAGCCTAAGAATTTGATATTTTTTTTGGCTTTTCTCTCTAGCTCCTTTTTTTGAGAACCTTCACCGATGATTATCAGATTGAGTCCTAACTTATTAAAAGCTAGAACCGCCAAATCAACCATTTTGTAAGGAGAGAGGCGCGAAATCACTAGAAAGTAATCTTTTTTTGTTTTTCCTAAGTTAAATCTTGAAGTATCAACCGGCGGATAGATAACCTCTGCTTCTTTTTTATAGAATTTTCTAATCCTTTCTTTGGTTAGAAAAGAATTTGCCAGCCAATAATCAACCCTGTCAGCCGCTAACCTGTCCCAAATCATTATTTTAGAAAGCATTCTTCTCGCCAAAAAACTCTGTAAAAAGCCGAGTCCCTGCTGAGCTAGATACTTCTCCCGATCCACCCACAAAAATCTGGTTGGTGTATGGCAGTAAGAGATGTGAAGAGTCTCGGGTTTGGTGAGTATTCCTTTCATCCAAGCTGACTCTGAAGAAATCACAACATCGAAACCGGTGAAATTTAACTCCTCCACAGCTTGAGGCATCAAAGGTAGAAGATATTTATGTCTGAATCTTAAAAACTGTGCTTTTTTTTGGAGACTAGAGGTAATGATTTTTTTATTTTTAAACCCCGTTAGAAATCTGTTTTTTGTGAAATATGAAAATCGTTTGTTTGGAATTATTTCTAACGGGGTAAAAAAATCACCGACAATCCTGCGGTTTATAAAAAGAGTGTAAATCGGGGCGTCGGGAAAAATTCGAGATAAAGCTAGGGTTACTCTCTCGGCACCCCCTATAGAGTTTAAAAAATCATGAGCTATTGCTATTTTCATTTCCGACTCAAATTACTGACCGAGACTTCTCTTATAATCGTCCAAATTCTCCAAAGCAATGTAAGTTCCCTTAGCAACACAGAACAGAGGATCATCGACAACGTGACAAGGAACTCCTGTTGCTTTTGTTAGAAGTTTGTCAATATTTTTAAGAAGAGCTCCGCCACCAGTCAAAACCATTCCCTGATCTATAACATCAGCTGAAAGCTCGGGCGGGGTTTTGGCTAGAACAGCTTTCACTGCCGCCACTATCTGGTCGAGCTCATCTTTCATGCCTTCTGTCACCTCATTGGCTCCTATAGTAATAACTCGCGGCAGACCAGCTATAGTGTCGCGACCTTTAATCTCCGTGTTTGGCGGATTGTCTTGAGGCAAAGCGCTTCCTATTGATATTTTTATCTCCTCAGCAGTTCTGTCCCCTATCGCCAACCCGTATTTTTTTCTTATGTATTCTCTTATGGCGGTGTCTATTTTGTTTCCACCGACCCTGATTGAATTCCAAGTGACGATTCCACCCAAAGAGATGACCGCCACTTCCGATGTTCCACCACCAATATCTATAACCATATTGCCTGAAGGGTTAGCTATCGGAACATCGGCTCCAATGGCTGCCGCCAGGGGCTCTTTAATAATGTAGGCGGCTTTGGCGCCGGCTTGTAACGTCGCATCAACCACTGCTCTTCTTTCGGTAGAGGTTACTCCAGCAGGGACAGAAACCATAACCTCTGGTCTAAATAGCCTCACAGCACCAGCGGTCTTGTTTATAAAATAACGAATCATAGCTTCGGTTATTCGATAGTCGGCAATGACGCCATCCTTTAGGGGGCGAGAAGCTACTATGGTGTCCGGAGTCTTGCCCAGCATCTCCTTGGCTTCAACTCCTACTGCCATAACTCGATTATCGATTGTCGAAATAGCCACAACCGAAGGCTCATTTATAACAATGCCCTTCTTGGCTACCCCCACCAAGACATTGGCGGTTCCCAAATCTATACCAATTCTTTTGTTGAACATAAAAAAATCTCCAGAATGTTATTATAGCATAACTTTTACCCCGTTAGAATTCTTTATATCTAACGGGGTTTAGGCTTCGACTCTTTTGATTTTGGCGCCGAGACTGTTTAGCTTGCCTTCTATATTTTCGTAACCCCTGCCTATTAGATGAATGTTACCTATCTCACTTTGACCTTCAGCAATCAGTGATGCAATAATCAAAGTGGCGCCGGCTCTTAAATCAAAGGAGGAAATTTTGGTCCCAAAAAGATGAGTCGGTCCAGTTATTAAGACATGGTGAGGATCTTTTATAACAGCCTCTGCTCCCATCTTTCTAAGCTCTTTGATGTAATTAAGACGACCCTCGTACAGAGTTTCGTGGATTTGGGAGGTACCCTCGGCTTGAGTCAAAAGAACCGCCATCGGCGCCTGCAGGTCGGTTGGAAAGCCGGGATAGACATCGGTCCTTATATTGGTTGCTCTGAAAATTGTGGTAGGCTTTATAAAAAGGGTGGAGTTTTTGGCTTCAAAATTAACGCCCGCCTCTTCAAATTTTTCCAAAAGCATGTCGTTGTGATCAGCAATGAAGTTTCCTATCTCCACCTTTCCCCTGCTGACCGCGGCAGCGATTGCCAAAGAGCCGGCTTCAATTTGATCGGGAATGATTTTATGCTCCACATTCTTGTTGAATCTTCTGGTACCATAAACTTTAAGATTGTGAGTATTTACGCCATCCATCTTAACTCCCATTTTAACAAGGAAACGGCACAAGTCCTCTATGTGGGGCTCAGAAGCAGCCATCCTTATTTTAGTAAACTTTGTTTTGGAAACTGCCATCAAGAGATTCTCGGTAGCTGTTACGCTTATCTCATTTAAAATTACTTTTTTGCCGCTTTTTATCTCTTTGGCTGACAAATAGTAGTAATTTTCTCTTTCTTTCACAGAAACACCTATGTCGTTTAGGGCTTTGAAATGAGTAGTTAAGGCTCGGGAGCCGATAAAACAGCCGCCGGGTTGAGCGATTTTTACTTTTCCAAATCTAGCCAAAAGCGGGCCTATGAGCAAGACCGAGGCACGGATATTTCTTACCAGTTTGTAGTCTGGTTCAAAACTTGAGACATTTTTTGTATCAATCTCAAAAACATTTTTCTTAATTCTTCTAACGCCTGCACCTATTCTCTTAAGAATCTCAAGCATCGTCTCCACATCTTTTATCTCTGGAACATTGCTTAAAGTGTAGATTGAAGGAGTAATTAAAGTAGCAGCTATTATAGGCAAAGCCGCATTTTTAGAACCAGAGACAGCCACCTTTCCTCTCAAGTGCGTACCACCTTCTATTAAATATTTTTCTCTTGGTTCAACGTCTTCGCACTCTGAAATTTCCATCATTTTTTCCTCTTGAGACCCTTGTATAGATATATAGATATTCCTTACAAGAGTCGATCTGCCCGCCTTCGCCAGAGGCTGACTGGGCGAAGGCAGGAGACCCCGACGGAACTGTCGGGATAGTTAATTTCTTTGAAGTATTGATATTTTAAGCTTTTAATCATATTTTTTCAAGTTTTACCCCG
>CAYZYZ010000046.1:0-6169 GCA_964482765.1 uncultured Candidatus Saccharibacteria bacterium
AATCTCTAAGATGATGTTTTAACTCCATTTTTTCTCCTAAAATCCCCCTGGAAACAAAAAGCAATATTATCACAAAATTTATAATTTGTCAAGGGTAAAAAAAGAGCTTGATTAGGCTCTTTTACTTTTACTGCTTATCTTTTCTCATGAACTCTATCTTCCTTTTTATAAAATCCACTACTTCTTTGGGCTGAACCTGGACTTTTACAAGATATTCAGCACCAAGTTCTAAAGCTTCTTGTTTTATTTTCTCGTTAGACAAAACAGTCAGCATTATGACAGGAATATTTGAGGTAGATGGATCCTCTTTTAGCTCTTTTAAAACTTCCATGCCCGATTTTTTGGGCATCATTATATCAAGCAGGATTACGTCGGGCTTCTCCTGCCTAGTTCTAAGAAGTGCTTCTTCACCGTCTTTGGCAAAAATAACATCGAAGTCCTCAACCTCAAAACGCATCCTGTAAAGCTCCCTTAAAGGCTCTTCGTCTTCTGCCAGCAAAATTTTTGGTTTGGTTTCTTCCATTTATATTTGATTAATACACCCCAATTATAGCAAAAATTAACATTATTTTAAATCTTTTTCTAAAAAAGTTATTTTTAGGCGACCATAAGTTCTTTGATCGATTACCCTTAAACCTTCAAAAGAAGAAATATTGGTCTTGCTTGAGGACTCTAAAACAACAATTCCATTTCCTCTAATCTTTTTGCCTGCTAATTCGACGGTCTTAAAATCAATCTCTTCATGAGGCGGAGTTATGAATATGAGGTCATATTTTTCTCTTGTCTCTTTTAAAAATCTGCCAGCATCTTTCCTAAAGACTTTTGCTTTAAATCCTAATTTATTCAAATTTTCTTTTATTAGAATCTCTGTCCGTTTGGAGATCTCGACAAAAGCTGCGCTTTTGGCGCCTCGGCTTAAGGCTTCCAAACCTACGGCGCCGGTTCCGGCGTAAAGATCCAGGACGTCTTTGCCCTGAAGCGTCTGGCCTAAAATATTAAAAATAGACTCCCTAACTTTGTCAGGCATCGGCTTTAAGCCCGAAATCTTTACTTCGGGCGGGCCGGAAATTTTAAATCCCCTTTTTTCTCCACCGATTATTCTCATATACACTAATTATCGCAAATTATATGCACAAATAAACCCCGTTAGATAATTACTTATAAAATTATAATAAATTATTTACCCCATTAGATACTTCTATTTTAACGAGACTTAATATATCTAACGGGGTAAATGCGAAAATTTTATTCTAAGTGAACTATCTCTTTTAATTTATCAATCTTTGTCCTAAGTTGAGGGTAATTTCTTAAACTGGAATCTGTAGCAATGATTTTTAGAGCCTCAGTCTTGGCTTCCTTTATGAGCTCAAAGTCGGTATAAGAAGCTAGCTTAAAATCAAAATAACCCGATTGTTTGATACCCATAACCTCTCCGGGACCCCTTAATGAAAGATCAAAATCAGCTAAGCGAAACCCATCTTTTATTCTGACTAAAGCCTTAAGGCGTTCTAGTGTTTCGGGGTTTTCGGAATCTGTGAAAAGAAGAAAGTAGGACTCTTGTCCGGCTCTGCCGATTCGCCCTCTCATCTGGTGCAATTGAGCCAAACCGAATCTATCGGCGCCTTCAATCATCATAATTTTCAGTCGAGGGATGTCTATACCTACTTCTACTACCGAAGTTGAAATCAAAATCCTGGTTAAACCTTTTTTTAAATCAGACATTTTCTCCTTCTTCTCGTCCGGTTTCATTTTTCCGTGCAAAAAGTCTATTCTTAAATCCCTAAAAACACTTTTTGACAGTTTTTCATATTCATCCTCGACGGCTCTCACTCCAAGTTTGTCGCTTTTTAGAATGGTAGGACATATTACAAACGCCTGATGACCTTTTCCGATTTCTTTTTTTATAAATTCATAAGCTTTGAGTCTTTTTTCCGGTGGCACAAGATATGTCTTCACTTTACGCTCACCTTTGGGCATTTCTTTTAAAACAGAAATATCTAAATCGCCATAAACCGTTAAAGCCATGGTCCGCGGAATGGGTGTGGCAGTCATTGACAAAAAATGAGGAAAGATTTTTTTATCCTTGTCTTTTAAAGCCTTTCTCTGCATAACTCCAAAACGGTGCTGTTCGTCTATCACTGCCAAAGCCAGATTTCTAAATCTCAGGTTCTCATCTATCAAAGCGTGAGTGCCTATTAGTATGTCAATTTTACCTTCTTTAAGCCTTTTTAATATGTCTTTTTTCTCCTTTGTCTTTGTAGAGCCGGTCAAAATTTCTATATTTGCGCCAAAATTTTCCAAGAACTTTTTGATTTTTTGAAAATGCTCCCAAGCCAGAATTTCGGTTGGCACCATTAAAACTCCTTGATAGCCACCCTTCGTTCTTTCAGAGCTTCGGAGGGGCAAGCCCGCTTTTGCTACGAGCATCAAAACAAATGCCGCTACAACAGTTTTTCCTGAACCAACATCACCTTCGAGCAGCCTGTTCATAGGTTTTTCTCTTTCGATGTCTCCTATAATCTGCCAAATTGTTTTCTTTTGAGAATTAGTTAGTTTAAAAGGCAGGGAATTCTTAAGTTTTTTTGCTAGCCCTAGATCGATTTTTATAGAAAAACTCCTCTCGTTTTCCAAATTTTTTCTTACCAAAAGTGCGGAAAGTTGAGGAATAAAAACTTCATCGAAAGACAGACGTCTTTTTGCGCCTTCTTGAGACTTCTGGTTCCTGGGAAAGTGAATCTCTCTTAAAGCTTCTCTTAAGCCCGCGAGTTTTTGAGATTTTTTTACCTCATCAGGCAAAAAGTCTTTTATCTGGAGTTGGTCTAAAACCGACTTCATAAGCCACCTAAGCTGTCGCGAAGTTATGTTAGCACTCTCTCTATAAACCGGTGAAATTCTGCCTAAGTGTTTTAATTCACTCTGCACTAACTCTTGCTCGTCTTTTAAATTCTTTGAAGATGAAAAATCAATGCGGAGCGATTCTTTCACAACTTCATATTCAGGATTCTTCAAAACCAATTCTTTCTCAAATTCAAGGTTGCCCGCTAAAAGCACTAGGTCGCCTTTTTTAATATTTCTTAAAAGATATGGCTGATTGAACCACAAAACTTTACAAGTTCCGGTTTTATCCGAAACCAAAGCTTCGGTGATAATGAAACCTCTTCGGCGAGTGGGTCGGTTTTTAATCTCCGAAACTGTTATCTTTATAGCAACCTTTTCGTTTATTTTGGCGTCCCTTATGTTGGTTATTCTAGAAAAATCACGATACGAGCGCGGAAAATAATAAATCAGGTCTTCGACAGTTTTTATTCCGAGTTTCTGAAAATTTTTTTCCCTTTTAGAACCGACTCCCCATAATGATTTAATGTCTTTTTTTAGATTGATCATAAAGCCTTACATTTTGATGAATGGGTTTATAGAACATCCCTAGAAATAAGAATAGAGCGCCTAAAACCATCAGTACAAGAGAAAAGACTGTAAGCAGCTGATTTTGGGTAACAAGGGCGAGGGGACCAAAAGCACTTATTAGAAAAAAGCTAAGACTTAAAAACAGAGATTTTGTAAATTCTTTTCTATTTTTTAAGCCATTAAGGAGAAATATAAATCCTGTCGGGAACCAGACGATTAAGGAAAAAATTAAAATTACAGCTACTATAAGGGGGTCTAAATTCCAAAAGATTACGCCGTTTATAATTTCGGGAGGAACCGGATAGTTAAATATTTGATAAACAACAAGTAATACTGACAAAAGCATAAGAATATTAACAACTTTTTTTCTGTTTATCTCGGGAAATTTTAAACTTAAAGGTATAGAGATTCCATAAGAAAAACTGAAATATAAGATTAGGTCGCCGAATATTTTAACTGCTCGCATCAGTTCTCTATTGGAAGAGAAAAATATCAAATCCACAGAAAAAATCGCATAAGAGAGCATTAAAATAAAAATAGTATTGAAGAAATGCTCGGCTAAATGAATATCAGAAGAAATTTTAGATTTTTTAAAAATCTTCCTTAAGATTTTCTCTTTTTCTATAACTCTTTTTAGCTTTAGAACAAAAAGTGCAAAGATTAGAGTATTTATTGAAAAAATAAACGCGGAAAAATTCATCTTTGAGCCTCATTCAAGATTTTAACACCTTTTTTAAGATCTTTTAAACTGGCGGCAAAAGAAAGTCTAAAATGAGAGTCTTTTCCAGAAAAAACATTACCGGGCACAATCAGCAATCCTTTTTTGACCACTCTTTCAACTAACTGGGAGCCACTGCCTTTGGCTTTGGGAAAAATATAGAAAGTGCCTTCGGGCTTTATTGTCTTGAAATTCTTAGAGATAGCTTTGTATATAAAATCTCTTTTCCCCTTATATTTTTTGATTACATTTCTAACATTGGTTTTTAGGGCTTTCAAAGCTGCATACTGAGAAATGCTCGGAGCGCAGACATAAGTATACTGCTGAAGTTTTATCATTAGAGAAATTACATCTTTGGGGGCGGCGGCATATCCTATTCTCAAACCAGTTAAAGCATAAGATTTGGAAAAACCGTTTAGAGTGATTGTATTTTTGTAGATTGATGCTGGGCTGAAGTGTTCTCCTTCATAAATAAATTTTTCATAAATCTCGTCAGAAACCAAAAAGATATTTTTAGGCTTCAAAATATCAACCAAATTCTTTATGTCTTGCTTATTGTAAATTCTGCCGGTGGGATTATTGGGAGAATTCAAAATCACCATCTTGGTTTTTCGCGTTATGGCTTTCTGGATGCTGTAAACCGGCAGGGAAAAATCCGGATATGAGGAAACGGTAACTACTTTGGCACCAAAGGTTTCGGGAATCGCTTTATGAATTACAAAATATGGATCGCAAATTATAACCTCATCGCCGGGATTAAGGATAACTTGAAAAAGAAGATGCATAGCTCCGGCAGTGCCAGAAGTAATAATTATATTATCTTTTGATACATTTATTTTGTTTTCTTTTTTTAGTTTAGCTGCTACTGACTCACGCAATTCGGGAAGCCCGGCAGTTACAGTATATTTATTTTTGTTGCTTTTTATGGCCTTAATAAATTCGTTTTTTATTTCCGGGAGAACTTTAAAATCCGGCTCGCCTATGGAAAGGTTGACCGTATTTTTTATCTTCCGGGCCAAATCAAAAACTTTTCTGATGCCGGATGATTCAAGCTTTTTTATATTCTTTGAAAACTTCAAAACTTAACCCCTTAATGCTTTTTTCATTTATTCTACTTTCTTATGTTGCTCGGGGTACCAAGCGGGAGTGCAGGGAGCAAGAAAGATCATATTGCCGTCAAAAAAATATTTTTCACCCGGAAGAATTAGGGCCTGATCTCCTTCTGAAAGCTCAACCTCCACTCCCTCCACTACTAATTTTCCTGATCCTTTAAGGATATAAACAATTTCCTTGCATTTCTCATTCATCACCGTGCCGCCTACCGGATATCTCCCCTTAAGTTTAATTACTGCGGCATTTATTTCGTTATCTTTTAAATCATATTCAAAAGCAGTACAAATTTCATTATTTTTAAATTCTTTCGCTTCTTTTTTCTTCACAATTTTCATCTTGCCCTTATTATTTTTTATTCAATTTTTTACTCTTTTTAAATCTTGAATTGCAATTTTGAATTTTGAGCTTTTATCTTATCTCTTGGTAGGTTCCGAAGGTTTTTATTTTAAAACTCTGCTTCGTCACCTCTTCCAGCACCTTCTTGATTTTCGGGTCTTTTAACTCACCTTCAAAGTCTATATAAAATATGTAGTCGCCGAGGCGGGATTTTGCCGGCCGAGATTCAATCCTAGTCAAGTTAATTTTTCTTTTGGCAAAAATTCCTAAGGTATCGTATAAAAGTCCTGGCCTGTCTTGATGTCCGTATAAAGCGATGCTGGTTATATCTCCTTTTTCTTGAATCTCTGGTTTTATAACTACGAATTTGGTTACATTATTTTTATTATCCTCGATATTCTCTTCTAAAATTTTTAGATCGCTTTTTAAAGCTGCTTCTTTGGGACCGATAGCCGCCAAGCCCTGATTTTTGCTGTTTTTTACCTTAAACATAGCCTGAGAATTAGAGGAAGCGAAAGTTATTTTAGCATCGGGATAGTTAGCTCTTAAAAAATGAGCGCATTGGCCGAAAGACTGTTCATGCGAAATTATTTCCTT
>CAYZYZ010000047.1:0-5902 GCA_964482765.1 uncultured Candidatus Saccharibacteria bacterium
CGGAGCTGGGAAGTATTTTTTAATTATTGGAATGGTTTGTTACCCTTATCATTATCAAGAGAAACAAATTTCAAAAGTTCTACTCAACAAACTATTTTTTTCTTTAATATACCTAACGTTAATTTTATTACTTTCATCTACCCCCTCTGTAAATAACTCTACTAAGAAATTTCTATGTTCTTCGGGGATAGCCATCTTAAAAGGCTCATCCCAACCATCAACATCAAGTTCAATCTCTCCAAGTGGAATTTGTATATGATGAGATAATTCTTTTCTAATTTCATCAAAATCATTTTCCGTAAGGTCCTTTTTGATCTTTTCATATATGGACGATATAATAAAGAAAAATGCACTATCTCTTTCCGCTGGATGAGGTTCTATATCAATAAGTTTTAATTCACCTTCTCTTTTATGATCATCATTTATGACTGGAATTTTCCGTCTAAATAATTTCTTTCCTCTCATAATGAATGCAAGGAATATTGAAATCGAGAAAAATCCGAAAGCTGATATGGGTAACTTATCATTTTCATCAAGATGGAGTATTTTGTTCCATACTTCCATATTAAAGATGCGGCATCTTACTTTTTCACTCTCAATTACATTCTTTAAAGAAGTCAGATCGAACTTTTCAAACTCCTTGTCTATACCTCTTTTCAGTAGAGTATTTTTCCATTTATCTAAAAAAACTTTCCAGTTAATATCATAATATCTCCCAGCTTTTATAATAATTTTGGCCCTCTCAAGTCTCGGTACAATTCCTTCTCTTTTCTTATCTTTTCTTACCCAATTACCTGCACGGCCATATTTCATGCCTTTAATTTCGAGTTTCACTTCCTTTCCAGATTTTTTACATATGGGACATAAACCATCTGGACACTCTTCAAAGGTGAAATTAATTTTTTCCGTTCTTATCACTGTCTTTTCGACAGGATCTCTTATTTCAGATTTATGTTTTTTACATTCATAATAGCCTGTTTTTTTTAACTCGGGAAATAATTCCACAACTATTTCTGAAAAATATTTTGGTCGTTCAAGCAGAGATATTAAAAAAAGATGCGCATCAGACCCCTCAATCCAATTGTCATTGCTTATTTTTTGACAAGTATTGTCTTTTGTCAAATTCATATAATTGTCATGGGACAAAAAATTTAAATACTTTTCTGTAATTGGATACTATGAAGATAACGTTATCATTGCCAGATCAAGTTGTCAAGGAAGCCAAAAGATTCGCCAATGATACAGGGAGGACTCTTTCTGGTCTCGTTAGAATTGGCTTAGAAAAACAATTAAAAATTAATGATGATTCCAATGACGGAAAAGACAATGAATAGGAATTTGGAACCTGCATGGGTCATAAAACTCGAGGAAATAATAAAAAGAAAGGGGACTGAAAATCCCAAAAGGTTTTTACATGAAAAATATAAACTTGCTGATACAAAAGAATAACCTCCTATCCTTTTCTAACCGAGAGCTAGCGTTGCTTACTGGAGCCGATCGTAAAAAAATTTGGCAGTTCTTAAAACGCTTGGAAAAATACGGAACTGTGCAAGCTGAAACAAAAACTAGAGTAGTCTTTTGGGGGGTGAAAGATAAAGAAAATTTCTCAAAGGAGCTTGAGAAATTTTTGAAATAAGAATGGTGATGATCATGAAAATAGTTCTGAATATGGATTTATCACGGGGAATTCTCACTAGAAAGGGTATAAAGGAACTCAAAGAAAAAGGAAGAGACACCAGCGAAGAGCTTATTCAATTGGACAATTATCTATACCTGAAGACCCAGCAGACAGAGAAGACCCTTCAGAGATATGACAGGCAGATGGATGACCTTATCTTCGCTTTGAATATTAAAAAGGAGCTGGCGCAAGATGGTTGAAGAAAAAAAAGACATCAGCAAGCAAGTCTCAGCTCTAAAGCGTTTCAAGAAAAAATCAGGAAAGCCAAAAGTCACGACTGATCACAATGAAACAACAATAGATATTTTTGATTCAATAAAGAATGAATCAATCCATCCCGCAATTGATTTTCAGGATGGGAAATATTTTCTGGGTGCATGTGCCGGCGGGGATATGAAACTAAGTCTCTTTTTATCAGATTCCTCTATTTCTATCGGTCTTAAAGACGCTGATTCTATAGACGAAGGCTTGAAACAACTTCTTAAAAATAACGGATTATTTTCACTGCCTCGCTTAACCTTAAAAACATTGCCAGATATTATCAATGAAAAATGGAATGTTTTATTACTTAGTTTAATAAAAGAAGTTTTAATAAGTGGTAAAACCCCATGCGAAGTATTTTCCGATGAGTTAAAAAATAAGCTCAGCCTATATATGCGGATGCTAAAAAAACACCAATACTATGTCTACCATCCAGAAGAAATTGAACATACGATTTATGTATGCTGGATCATTGGCAGCTACATGTTCCCGATTTTCCAACTCTATCCATTTTTGATGCTGGTAGGACCAAGGGAAGTCGGAAAGACAACAAGCCTGAAATTCGCAACGAAGATAGCATTTAATTCCCTGAAAAATATCGCAAGCCTCAGTCCATCAGCCCTCAAGGTTGTTGTGACAAAAGTACGCCCTACGATGGGAATAGACGAAGCTCAGAGCCTACCCACGACTGAAAAAGGCAGGGAAATTCTGCAGATTTTAGAGGTCGGCTGCGAGTGCGATGCTGAAATAATCAACAGCAACGAAAACTTTGGATTTGAGAGGTTCAGTGTTTACAGCCCTAAACTGATTTGTATCCGAGGCAAACTTCAGTTGGAAGAGAAAGGAATAGTAATCACGATGGAAGAGCCTCCAGACAGGAAAACATATGCCAAAAGACGCAATGAGATGGATGACGATGGGGAATTTGACGAACTGATTAAGGACTGCATCAGATGGGCAATCTGCAACTATAAGGAAGTTTTAGCATGTTACAAGACAATTGAACCCACCGAAAGGCTGGGTGGAAGGCAGTATCAGCTGTGGCAACCTATCCTTTCGATATCCAAGGTCTTGTGCCCAGAAAAATATGATGAAATCCTAGAATACGCAGAAAATTTTGCCCAAAATAAAGTCAAAGATAACCTGAGAACCGATTTGGAGAACATACTCCTGCAAATATTGTTGGAGTTTGCTTCTGCAACTAAGGACCAAACCTTTTCTTTCTATCTGACACAGCTACAGGATAAGGCAAATGAGAAACTCCCTTGGGTCAAGCACTGGAGACCTGTGGCTATTGCCATAAGGAATTTGAAGATAGCAAAGAAATCTGGAGATGATTCTAGAGGAAAGAAATATTGGTTTGACAAGGAGAGAATCATCCAAAGAGCGAAGAACAGGGGATTGTTAGATTTAGGTGAAGGTTCTAATAAAGAAGAGTCAAATAATGATTCCAAAACTGAGAAGGAAATAAACTGTGAATATCCGAATAACAAGGAAGAGATTGATATTTCTGAAAAATCTCATAAGGAACTTCTTGATTTGTGTAGGTCAATGGGAGACAAGATACTAAGAGCAGACTTTGAGAATTTGTTTTCAGAGAAATTGATTAATAAGTGGAAGGAAGATGGGACTATTGCAGACTGCCAAGACCATTATTGGATTGTCAAGAACAAGGTGGCTTCAAATTAAGATCCATGGACTAAAATCACATATACCCCATAAAACAAAAAATGCTACAGAAAAAATTATCAAAGAAAAAACTAGAATTTTAGTGATCAATTTGTCTTTGTCTTTCTTAAGGAGATACAAAAATAGGAATAAAATAAGATCAACTACTAATATGAAACTCAGTATATTATATGATTTCGCATAACATTCAACAAGACCTATTTTCCCTTCTCCCATCCAAATAGAACTATAAAAACCTAACATCAATGACTTTAGCGTTAATATTATATTGAAAAGTAAGAGAATAATTATTATAGTCGTGTTCTCTCTTTTCATTTTAAGTCACTCGGAACCATCAGAGTTTTTTGAATAGTGGAAACTAACTCATTATCAAAATATCCTGCTGCTGTAATTTCTATATATTTTCCAGTAAATTCTGAAATTTTTGGGCATTTAACACCAAATATCATGTTTTCAGAACCAAGACCACCTATTTCCGTATGTAAATTAGAGCAAATTTGATTGCCATCCACAGAAACATTCATTTTAACTCTAAACGAAGGGCATGCTACACACATCATATTTCCACCATATCTAAATTTTTTAATTGAAATGATCTGAATTTCTGAAGGACTTAAAGAAAAAACAACGCCAGCTTGAGGTGGATCCCATGGTGTCCAAATATAAAAGATGAATGCAAATAGAAAAATTATGCCGAAAACCCCCACGACATAGATCTGATTATCAATTTTTTTCCGCATAAATAATATTAACAAATTCTTTAATATAAATATATTGAAAAGAACTTCTGGGACTTATATCAAAATAAATCAACTAAAATTCCTTATCATGTTTCTTCTTCAACTACCACTGATTTTATCCTTGATCAACCATAGCTAACTCCTGGCCTTTCTTCCACTTCTTGAGCTTGACATACTCTTTTGGTATGGTCACGAACCATCGATTTTTATTTTCTTGAAGTTTTACCATTAATTCACCTTATACTTAGTATATATTATGTGAGGGAAATACATTAATATTTCCAAAACAAAATAATAGGATATAAGACTAGCCCATGTTATTAGGATAGGGTGTGCCGGTTTTATCCCATCTTCTGTTTTTCAGATAGCATTCGTCTAAGCGCCTTATTGGCTTGCATTTCATCGGAAGCCCTTGATCCGTTTCATCCCGAAGGTATCGTTTCTGATATCAAGAGCCAGCTTCTCAGCGTCTTTTCCTCCATGGATGGAAATTCCTCACCTTGCCTTTGAGAGCAAGGCGAAGCTATCTAACCAGCTCACCCTAAAGGAAATAATAGGAAAGAAAAGATATAAAAAGATTATACTACTGAGCAATCACTTGATGTAAGTTCAAAAATAGGGTCTAAAAGTTTATAATAAAGGCTAGCTGCACAATCTCCTGAAGAAGTTATCGTAGACCCAGCAGGACATGATATTGAGTTTCCATTATTATCCATACAATTAAACAATTCAAGAGTGCCAGTAATAACATTTGGTGTTGCAAAACTAACAGTTCCTTTTGGGACTGGATTTCCATTTTCTATAAATCCAGGGTTTGCCAAGAAGACCATATTAACTGTGTTTCCACCACCATCCTTTCCATAAGCACCTATACCCAACCCAAATTCTTTAGGATCACAATCTCCAGTTGGTATAAGTTCAGAATGCTCAGAAATACAACTAAATGAAGGCTTAGATGGATCTGCTCCTGGGGTTATTACACAGCTATCAAAACTGACTATGCATTTCTGACCTGTTGGTGGATTACTGCATGGCTTATTATCACCTTGATTAAAGTATAATTTAATCCAGTTCTCATCATTTCGAATACCAGTGCATTTCCCCAAAGAAAATGTATCGCTGACTTTCTTATCAACTCTCTGCATGTCATCAGGAAAAGTTTCTTCATAAGCCTCACAAACAACCTGCCTGCAATCACTCCAATCTATTTTACCATAGCCAGTTTCACATTCAACCATTTGGAAACAATAAATACTATCTTCGCAAATATCGATAAACTTTGTATTCGCTTTTATTTTATCTGTCATTGAGTCGCCATTAAAATCCATCGAAATTGTTTTAGTACAATAATTCGCTAACATAGCTTTTGAACCGCTTGCTAAATAGTCACTGCAGAGATTTTCACAATCCCCATAAAAACCTATTTGTTCCAACTCTTTGTCGGGATTTATACTAGTAGCACCTTTCATGCTGCCTAAGAATATCCTAATAACAACAACAGCTACAACAAGCAGAATCAATAACCCAATAATCA
>CAYZYZ010000048.1:0-5434 GCA_964482765.1 uncultured Candidatus Saccharibacteria bacterium
TGATATATAGCGGCCGATGCCGGTCGCTTTGAGCATTCTCGCATCTATTCCTATTCTCATAATCTCATTTTAACCGATAAAGTCTTAAAATTGTATTATCGGGTAAAATATATTCTTTAACCAATGAAAGTTTTTCTTTAAATTTAGAGTTGCTTACTGTCTTTTCAATATTTTCATTAGAGCTTTCTCTTACGGCAAAAAAGTCTCCCTTGGAAAGCTCGTTTTCTTTTACCAGAGAAACTTTATATAGACTTGAATAATAAATAAGACCCCAATTATTAAACCATACAGTATCTAAACCAACAAAATAAAGTTTTGAACCTTCTTCTTTGGCAACTTCCTTAATCATGTCTTCCTGAAACCATTTTTCCTTTTGCGGGGGACCTATAATATATCCTCCTTGGGCATAGACAATATAGTGCTGTTTAAATATTTTTATATACAACGCCTTAGGCAAAGATTTAATGCCGAAGCTTACAGAATAAAACATAAATACTGAAAACACAGCAAGAACAACAAAAAGCAGATTCTTTATAATCTTTTTCTCAGCTAAATCAATCCAGAAAACTGAAATAATCGAAATTAAAGGAACCAGAGGGAGAATGTATCTGGCATCTTTATTGGGTAAATAAGTAAATATAGCGAATCCTGAAATTATAGAAATAATAATTAACAAATTCTTGGCGCGGATTTTTTTATAAAAAATAGATACAAGTAATCCGGTAACAAAAAGCAAAAAGATAATAAAGTATAAATTATTATTAATGAGGTTGTTAAATTGCCAAATAAGATTTTGAGGAAAAGAAACAGGGTCTCCTTCTATGATTGCCTGCTTGATGCCGTTTTGAGCAAAATCCCTCTTAAGCTTTCTAATATTCCTGATGTACCAAGGACCGGCAATAATTAAGGCAGTAACAAATACTAAAATCTCGTTTTTCCATAAATTAATCTTTTTAAAATTAATCTTATTTTTTAGCAGGTCTTTTATTTTTTGACCGAGAACAAATATAACGGGCACAAACAAGAAAAAGGCGAATGTCCACTTAAGAAGCATTCCAAAGCCCAAAGATAAACCAAAAAGAATTGACCATTTTTTATCTTTAAACTCATTTGTTTTTAACAGCAGGAAAAATGACAGAGCAACAAGTGATGCCAAAGGAGCATCTAATTGGTACTCCTTAAACTGGCTAACTATCATGGGCATAGAAAGAGCAAGAATAGCAGACAATAATCCTATTTTTCTGTTATAGAGGTGTTTCCCAATGCCGTAAACAGAAAGGGTTAAAATTGAGATAAAAATCGCATTAACTAAAACAGCGGATTTAAGACTGATGCCAAATATTAAGTAGAAAGGATAAGTAAGCCAATACAAAAGCGGTGGATAGTACTTATAGTCAAAAATAACATTATAAATTCCGCTTATAATCTTTCCTCTAAAAATTTCTCCAAAAAAAGACTGGTAAACGAAACTTTGCCATAAATGCCTGCCCATATCCCAATGAGGGGGTCTTTGATTCAAACCCAACCAAATCTGGTTAGCTATTACTATAAAAACAACAACTAGAGACAGAATTAAATAGTCAAAATATTTCCAACTTGTGGCTTTTTTATATAAATTGCTAAGGCTTTCCACTTTTTATCTCTTTTCTTAAAATAATTAATTCCTTAAATGCCTTTAAAACCACTTTGGGCTTATTGCCGGTCTGTTTCCCCTCTTTTCTCGGATAATGTTTAACCGGAATCTCTTTTATTTTATAACCTCTGTTCTTAATTTTTGTTAAAAGTTCGGCGCTGACTAAAGCACCGGATGATTTTAGATTTAAATCTTTCAAAACTTCTTTTTTAAACATCTTGAAAGCGCAATCAATGTCTCTAACCTTAAGACCCAAAACAATCCTCATTAAAATTTTCCATAAAAAAGCATTCATTCTTCTTATAAAATTATCCTGACGGTTTATTCTATAGCCTATAACAACAGAGTATTTATCAATATAATCTAAAAATTTTGAAATCTCTGATATATCAATCTGCAGATCACTGTCAGTAAAAACAACTAGGTCTTTCTTGGAATTTTTAAAACCGCTTTTTAAAGCCTCTCCATAGCCTTTATTTTTTTCGTGGTTTACTAGTTCAAGGTTTTTGAATTCTTTTTTTAAACCCTCGGCGATTTCCCTTGTCTTGTCTCTAGAGCCATCATTAACGATGATTATCTCAAAATCGTCTGCTATGCTTTTTAAAACCTTGTCTGATTTTTTTATGAAATTTTCTATATTGCCCTCTTCATTGAAGGCTGGAGCAAACAAAGAAATGGATCTTTCAGGCATTTTTAATTCCCTTATTTTTCTGAAAAATATTTTGGGTAGCCGCCAATAAACCAATAACTACCCAAATATGAGTTATGTAAAGAGTAGAAAATGTTTGGTACTGCACGACAAATGCTAAAAAAACCGCCAGCAACCCTAAAAGCCAGATTTTAAGATATAAATCTTTGGACTTATAAAAATCATAAAAGCCTTTAAAAAATAAAATCCCCAAGAAAAACAATATCGATAGGAATCCCAATATCCCGGTTTCGGCTAAAATTTCCAAAGGCTCATTATTGACTACGAGCCATCCTTCTTCGGGAGCAGAAGACGGATATCCTGCTATATTAGGTCCGAAATTTCCTATGCCGACGCCTAAAACAGGGTTAGCCAAAAAAAGATTAATAGCATGATTTCTGGTTTTAGCTCTAACTTCAACAGATTCACCGCTGGATATATTTATGCTCTGTTTAGAAATATTTTCTACTCCCAGTTTTGCACTTTTATTGGTGATGTAAGTAGAAATGCTTATTGAGGATACAGCCAAAATTATAGCTAAAACCATGGTTAGAAATATATAAAGACCTTTTCTTATTATCCATTCCTTAAAAAGAAAAATAAAAAGAACTGCTAATATTGCCAATATCGCCGCAAAACCGCCCCTGGATAATGTCAAAACTATACTAAAAAGAGAAAGAAATATTATTAAAAAATACCTTTTGGAAAAGCCTTCTTTCTTTAAAGCTAAAACTGTAAATAGTGCGAAAGGAATAAGAAGAAAACTAGCAAAATAGAGAGGCTCTAAAGCCACGGATTGAATTCTAGGAAAGCCAAAAATACTGCTAACATAAATAGGCTTTAAACCGGTTAACCATAAAGGTACTTTTATGGTATCAGCTATAAATTGATAAATGCCAAATAAACACACCATAAGCGTTGACCAGAATAAGGCTTTTTCAATCTTCTCCAAATGCCTTTTTTGGGTAACAAAATTTACGATGAGGAAATAGACAATAATAACAAAGGCTGTAAATGCAAAAACTAATGCGGATCTGGTTAAATCTAAAGCTTTTGTAAAAGAAAGTAAGGCTACTATTAAATAAAAATACAAAAAGAGGTTTTTCTCTATAATTAATTTTTGTTTGCGTTGAATCAACCTGTAAATTAAGGCTAAAAAAAGAGCCAAGCCAACCAATTGGCTAGGCCTTATGGTTATATTTCCGAAGAAAGAAACATCATAAGAAGGAATTCTTTCAAAAGGTAAAGAAAAAATAAGTAAAAAAATGCCTATTTGAGGATTCTTTATAAAATAATAGGCTAAAAATAAAACTAAGAAGACGGCTAAAAAAATAAATAATAAGTCAGCCATTAAGCTTTAACTTTTTTAACTTTTCAATATCTGCATCAACCATCATTTTTACCAGTTTTTCAAAGGAAACTTTGGGTTTCCAGCCTAAAACTTTTTTAGCTTTTTTAGAATCAGCTATCAAATGTTCAACCTCGGCAGGCCGCATAAACTCTTTGTCTATTTTTACATATTTTTTCCAATCCAAGCCCGCATACTTAAAAGCAATTTTAACAAACTCTTTGACCGAATGAGCTTTTCCGGTTCCTACAACATAATCATCGGGTTTTTTCTGCTGAAGCATCAGCCATATAGCTTCTATATAGTCGCCGGAAAAACCCCAGTCTCTTTTGGCTTCCAGATTACCTAACTTAAGTTCTTTGGCTAGACCGAGCTTAATTTTTGCAACTCCATCAGTAATTTTTCTAGTTACAAATTCCAGACCACGTCTGGGAGACTCGTGGTTGAACAGAATTCCTGAACAGCAAAATAAATTGTAGCTTTCCCGGTAGTTTACAGTAATAAAGTGTCCATAAACCTTGGCTACTCCATAAGGGCTTCGCGGGTAAAAGGGTGTTTTTTCATTTTGAGGAACTTCCCGCACCTTCCCAAACATTTCCGAGCTATTCCCGCTAAAGGTGACAAAACCATTTCTTTCTACTAAAAAATTGTGATTATCTTTTACTTCTAAGCACCATATCTTCCCATCATAACTTTTTTTAAAGATATTTGTATTGTAAATTTTCCTTGTTTTTTTATAGGCTATATTTATTTGACAACATTCCTTTGAATTAAAAAATCTCTTTTCTTTTTCAAAGTAAACTTTATTGGGCCGGCAGAAGCTTATTTTTGGTATTTTTCCAATTTTTAAGCACAACGTAATGAAATCCTCTGATAATTTTCCAGAAACAGTGGTATATGTTTGGCGCTCATTTTTTATCTTTCTTCTACTACCGTCAGAATCTATCATCCCTTCAAATAATCTTTCTAATAACTCAGGGGATAATTCTAGCACCCAAGAGGGAATCCGTTTATTATATACATTTTCACCACTCTCCTTAAAAATTCGCGCCATTGGGTAAGAGGAAAACCTAATCCATTTCGAGTCTAATCTGTAATCTAGAGAATATTTCTTTAAAATTTTGATGACTTTTAATCTCACTTTATCCTTTTCTGGTAAAGCAAAGTAGATATTATTACTTTCATAAATGATTTTTTCTTTTTTCCCTTCTTTTTTAGTAAATCTTCCTTTCCCGTCTCTGATTTTAATAAATTCTTTTGCGGAAGAATATCTCTCCTGTTTTCTTTTGGAGGCAGTATACCCATCTCCAATATAAATACCCAACAAATACAAAAAATCTTTCATATCCATCTCTTTTATCAAATTTTTGAAGTTATTATAATGCATCTTGGCCAGATTTATATGATTTGAAAAAACTATTTTTTTCTTACTTTTTCCTTTCCAGACAGGGGAGGGCAAAAAAATATCGCTAGTTCCTTTATAAGGAATCAGGCTCTTAATACGACTGGCCTCCTCATAAAATAGCTTGTTGTCTTTTTGAAGAAGCATCCTATGATTGGGAGTTACCATCAAATCGATTCTTCTGTTTTTGAAATGAATCATTTCTCCCTTGTAGTTTTCTATTATGATTCGTTTAATCGGTTTCAATTCAATTTCGTTTGTTTTTTCATTAATAGTATATAGCAAATCATTATTTTTTATTTCGCTATATTTTTTAATCCCTTCTTTGGTTAAAATTCTCGTGGTTTCATCATAACAGCTGGC
>CAYZYZ010000049.1:0-5383 GCA_964482765.1 uncultured Candidatus Saccharibacteria bacterium
ACCGGTTTTTCCGGCAAGTTTCCAAAATCTATAAAATAATCAGGAGAAGGCTTAATTGAGAAATAATCTAAAACTTCTTTTGATTTATAAGCTGGGGGTTTAGCGGAAATATTTGCCGAAGTAGCGGTGAGGGGTTCTTTTATTTTACGCAAAACATCTAAGATTAATTTATTGTCCGGCTCTCTTATGGCTATGGTATTATCCGGGCCTAAAACAGGTCTTAAAAAACTGACTTTCTCCGGTTTGGCTTTTAAAATTATGGTCAAATCACCGGGCCAGAATTTTTTCATTAAGATCCTTGCTTTTTCATTTGGTACTGCTAACTCTTGAACAATTTTTTTGTTCACAAAAATCGGTATAGATTTCTCCTTCAATCTTTTTTTTATTTTAAAAATTCTTTGGATAACTTCCGGACTAATCTTTCCTATAATCCCATAAGATGTATCCGTTGCTATTACAAAAATCTTATTTTTTTGTAATTCTTTGATGATAAATTGCTCAAAATTTCTTTCTAGCCTTAATATCTTCATACTCTGATAATAACAAAAAAAACTGCTTTGCCCAAAGATAGTTTATTTTACTATTGACGCTTTAATGGAAATTTAGTAATATTTTCTAGTACAGAAAGGAATTCAATAATGGCACATAAAAAAGCAGGGGGTTCTACAACTTTAGGAAGAGATAGCCAGGCAAAGAGGCTGGGAATTAAAGCCTTCGGTGGTCAATTCGTTAAAGAAGGCGGTATTATTGTACGCCAAAGAGGAACAAGATTCTCTCCGGGGACTAATGTAATGATTGGCGCTGATGACACCCTCTTCTCAACAGCAGCCGGAATAGTCCAGTTTAAAAAGAAAAAAGAAAACGGTTTTACTGGAAGACTAAAAGAAAAAATATACGTGAATATTATTCCTACAAAATAAATCAAGTCTTTATTTTCACAATTTTTACATTTTTGGTCTGTATTTTTGATCTTTGATCTTTAATTTTTGATTTTTCTATGGCTGCCTTCACAAACCCTAAAAATAATGGGTGGGGATTCCCGGGTCGGGACTTAAACTCTGGGTGAGCTTGCGTAGCTATAAAAAACGGGTGGTCTTTTAGCTCAATTATCTCAACCAATCTTTTATCAGGAGATAACCCTGAAAATCTCATGCCTGATTTTTCAAAAATATTTTTATATTTATTGTTAAACTCATAACGGTGGCGGTGTCGTTCTTTAATTTTATCGGTTTGATATAAAGTGAAGACTTTGGAATTCTTATCCAATATGCATGGATATGAACCCAAACGCATCGTTCCGCCTTTCTTATTTATCTTTCTTTGGCTAGGCATAATGTAGATAACAGGACAGTTTGTTTTGTTATTAAATTCAGTGCTGTTGGCGCCAGGAAATCTGCAAGCGTGCCTGGCAAACTCAATAACTGCAACCTGCATTCCTAAACACAAACCCAAATATGGAACTTTATTTTCGCGGGCAAACTTGGCGGCTTTTATTTTTCCCTCTATCCCCCTGTTTCCGAATCCTCCGGGAACAACAATTCCAGAAACCTCTTTTAATAATTTACTGTCCCCTTTTTCAATTTCCTCGGCATCAATCCGTACAATATCAACAACTCTTCCTTCATTCCAACAGGCGCTTTTTATCGCCTCCACCACCGAGGCATAGGTATCAGTGTTGGAAAGATACTTAGCCACCAGACCTATCTTTACTCTTTTTCTGCTTTTTTTGATTTTTCTAATTAGGGCTCGCCACTCATCCAACTTAGACTTTCTTTTTGGAAGTTTTAATTTTTCTGTTATGTAATCTCCGGCGTCTTGTGATTCCAGAACCAAAGGAAGCTCATAAACGCACTCTAAAGTCTCCAGGGGTATTATTCCTTTCTTTTCCACACCGCAGTAAAGAGAAAGTTTGTCGATGAGGCTCTTGTTTATCGGATAATCAGAACGCGCCATAATTATTTGGGGGCTTATGCCTAAAGTTCTTAAATCCTTGGTGCTATACTGAGCTGGTCGAGTCTTTACTTCATTAGAGGTCTTAAGATATGGCAAAAATACCACATGAATATAGAAAGTCTCCTCTGGTCCAAAAGATGCCTGGATTCTTCTTAGGGCTTCCATAAAATGGAGTCCTTCATAGTCACCAACGGTTCCTCCAATCTCGGTTATATGAACGTCATATCCCTTGCCTGTTTCTAAAATCCTTTTTTCTATCTCTTCGACGATATGAGGAACGATTTGGACAGTCTTTCCTAGAAAATCTCCTCGGCGCTCCGCTTCTACAATGCTTCCGAAAATCTGACCCGCCATCAGTGAAGAACGACCATCTAAGTTTCTTCCTAAAAATCTTTCATAATGACCGAGATCTAAATCGGTTTCTGCGCCATCGTCGGTAACAAAAACCTCGCCATGCTCACCGGGGTTTAGAGTTCCGGCATCGCTGTTCAAGTAAGGATCACACTTTTGGATATTTACTTTGAAGCCTCGCGCTTTTAAAACCGCGCCAATTGAAGCAGCGGCAATCCCCTTGCCTACTCCGGAAAGCACTCCACCGGTAATAAAAATGTATTTAGTTTTTTTATTTTTTCTTGGAAGCATTTTCTTCAGAAATTTTTAATTTAATATTTGCTGTAATTCCTTCGCCTAATTTTACTTTTACATCGAAATCTCCCAGCTCGTGTATGGCGCCAGTTTCAATCTCGATATCTTTTTTGTCAATTTCTACACCAGATTTTTTGTATATCTTGAAGGCTAAGTCTTTGCTGGTGACTGAACCAAACATCTTACCGGGAACGCTTGTTTTTACAAAAATCTCTAGTTTTATTTTTTCTAACTTTTCTTTGATTTTTTCAACCTCTTGTAGTCTGGATTCTTTTTCCTCTAAGTATTTTTCTTTCTCTTTTTCTACTCTAATTTTCTCTTCTTTCGTTGCCTGAACCGCCAAGCCTTGAGGAATGAGATAATTTCTGGCATAACCGTTTTTAACGACTTTTAATTCGCCATATTCTCCTAAGTTTTCTATATCTTTTTTTAGAATTATTTCCACGATTTTAGTTAAAAATTAAAAATGCAAAGTTTAAAATTGCAATTCAAATTTTAAAGTTTTTCCTTTCTTTAAAATAAATTTTATCTTTGAATTTTGAACTGTCCCGCTGTAGCGGGATCCCGCCTTGGCGGTGATAATTTTGCATTTTGAAATTTGAATTTTAAATTATTTTTAGTGCTTCTTCCATCTGCGGGTCTCGGTCGTTTAAAATATCATCCTCTTTAAGCTCTTTTTTTATGTCCGGCTCAATACCTTCATTATTTATATTTCTACCCCCGGGCGTCAACCATTTGGCAACCGTTATTTTTAAAACCCCTTTTTCCAAATTAAATACTGCCTGAACCGAACCCTTGCCAAAGCTCTTTTCGCCCACTACCGTGCCTCGCTTTCTATCCTTCAAAGCTCCGGCAACTATTTCTGAGGCAGAAGCTGAACCGCTATTTATCAAAACAACGAGAGGCTGTTTTGTTAATCTGCCATTTTTGGTGGTATTGTAATCTTTCTTTTCCCCATTTTTTGACTCTTCCCGTGTAATCAACCCGCCATCGAAAAACTCCGAAGCAATGTCTACTGCCTTTTCCAAGTATCCGCCCGGGTTACCGCGCAAATCAAGAATTACTCCGCTTGGCTGGTTTATTAAAATATCTTCCACGACTTTATTAAATCTATCCGAAACATCGGAATCAAATTTTGAAAGAGTGATAACAGCAATTTTTTTGCCGTTGATTTCTTTATATTCTAGCTTAACGCTTTCAATTTTGATAATATCTCTTGTTATTTTGTATTCCTTTGGTTCATCATTCCCCCTCTGGACTAGAAGAGTAACTTGGGTATTTTGTTGCCCGCGAATTTTTTTTACTGCCTCATCAATTGTCATATCTGAAGTCTCCTTTTCGTCAATTTTTAAGATCTTGTCCTTTGCTCTTAATCCTGCTTTGTCAGCTGGGGTTCCGGAAAGAGGAGTAATCACCACCAGCTCCTTGTTTCTAATAGCAACTTCTATCCCGATTCCAGAAAATGAGCCGTCTATTTCCTCCAAAAATTCTTTAGATTCAGAAGGATCATAATAAACAGTATATGGATCTCCCACACTTTCGGATGCGCCTTTTATGGCTCCGTAGAGCATTTTTTCATAATCTACCTCGCCGACATAATTCTTTTCCAAGGAATTCCAGGCTTCCCAAAAAAGGCTAAAATCAACTTCATTAGGCTTTCCAGTTTCTTTATTTATGATAATGGGCTTTATTTTAAACGGACCGATTTGCCTTATATAACCTCTACCAAAAAATACCCCTAATAAAAAAGAAGAGGTCATCAAAAGACCGACTATAAAGACAGGAATGACTTTTTTAAATCTTGGGTCTGTTATTCTTATCATTTTTAAATAAGTGTTGGTAAACTAACACTTATTATAATAAATTTCTTGAATCTCTTTGTCAAACCCTTGCCAAGGGTCCAACCCTTGGCAGTGCTTCATTCTATTATTAAATCCCCCAATATTTCTCTAGAATCTACACTTGTATCACGATCTTCTATAAATTCTTTGTATGAAGAAAATTTACTTAACGTAATCTCTTGGTTTCTATTCTCTTCAAAATAATTTAATATAAAATCCGTGTTTAACCAATTAGTATTCTTCTTGCCTAAATAGTTGGGATAGCTCGAATAACTGTAATTAGACAATTTGCCAAGGGTTGGACCCTTGGCAAATGGGTTGCTATGAATATAACGTGATAGATGAAGAAGATAGTTATCCGTTTTTACTAGAACTGCTTTATAATTTCCTTCATATAGGGGACCCCTTCTGTCGTAGCGTTTGTTAAAATACATTGAATAATTAGTGGCTATACATCTTATAAGCTCTGTTAAATCTTTCTCACTTAACTGTTTTATAAGTAAATGAAAATGGTTTGGCATAAGACAGTAACATAAAAGGTTTATTTTCCCGTAAAAATTCTGTCTATCCACAGCTTTTCTTTTTTGAGGATCCACGTCTAAATCTTTAAGGATCTCGGGATTATCAAGGTATAGTTTTAAGTATAATAAAAAGGTGGCATAATCGCGCTCATCAAGAAAAATATCTTGTTTATTCGAACCTCGATTATAAACGTGATAAACACCACCATCAACATATTCTTTAATAATGTTTTTTGCCGGCATTATTTTTAATAAATATCTGTAATAAATATACAACAGAACATATCTTATTGACAAGGGTCCAACCCTTGTCAATAAGAACCCTTGTCAAAAGATCAAGAGCCATTGACAAGGGTCCAACCCTTGTCAATGGCTCTTGTTGATGGCTTTCAATGGCTTTGGCAGAGATAAAAAAATAAGTGT
>CAYZYZ010000050.1:0-5289 GCA_964482765.1 uncultured Candidatus Saccharibacteria bacterium
TCTCTTTAATAGGTATTCCGCCTTCTTTGCTTCCGTTAAACTAGGACACGAAATAAAAGCTCTTAGTCTAAACGGTCTGATTCGTCTTGTTGATATAACTAAACCTTTATTATGTTTACATAAACGTTCACTAATGTTATTTGTGCTACCAATATAATAAGAGCTATTCTTTAAGCTTTCTAAAATATAGACTCCTGGTTCTTTTATCATTTTTCTATAAAATAAAATTTCATTTTATCGCTCTACTCCGACCAAAGTCGGAGTCCGACTCAGGTCGGACCAGCTGAGCTACATGGGCACTTCGGCGGGCAGATCTACCAGTCTCCCTATGGCCACCCCTACGGGATCCCGTAGGGGATCTATCTCAGCATAAAAAAGAAGCTCTTTAGTTAGACGCTTTTAAACCCCGTTAGAAATTTTATGATTATTTCTGAATTAATCTATTGTCTTTCTGTTAAGTTTCTAACGGGGTTCATCCCCGCTCCAAGAGGGGTTATCTAACGGGGTAAATTTACAATTTTTAATTCTTTCTTAAAATTATTTTTTCTTCTTATTAAGATTATCAAGAATCTGGTCCCCTAAAGAATAATACCTTCTCAAAAATACAAGATATGCAACAATAAAAAGGATATAAATTATAGCCAAATAATCAAGTATCTGCATTTTCTGCTCAAAAACAGAAGTTTGTATTCCTTGACGCAGTAAACCGGTTGGGGAAAAGTTAAATAGTTTTATCAAGGCTAGATTGACAATACTTACCAGCAGAACCAAAGCCGCAAAATCTATAGCCAGAGACCAAATTTTTTTTACGTCTTCTTTTTTCATCATTCCTCCTTCTTATTCAAAGGTTTGAATTTTTTTATACCTATATATGAATTTATTGAATTTTCCTTTAAGTGTTGTTGCTCTTACATGAGTATTGTCAATGTAATGATAATTACCGCCCCTCGGCTTACCTAATATCAGGTTATGGTATTTAAAACCGTTCTTAGAAAGCCATTCTTCGGTTATTTTCCTTAAATCTTCGGTTCTTGAAGAAAAAAATGATATTATGTGACCCTCATTAAACCACTCGTTTATCTGCTCTTTTGCTCCGGGAATTTCTAGAGCATTAACCATCCTTCCTGGCTCCTCATTGGGAATATCTTCGCATACGACCCCATCAATATCTATAACAAAATTTTTAATGCCTGAGGGGAGATTAGGGCTTTTCCTTTCGCCTTTTTTGTTTAAAACTTCTATTAATCTTAAGTTAGTTTTCTCCATTCCTATAAGATCCCTATAAGCCTTTTACTATATTATATATGATATTTTCAGATTGTTAATTTTTACCCCGTTAGAAAGCCCCGCCTTGAAAGACGGGAATGAGGTTTAAAATAAGAATTATAAATACATTTCTAACGAAGTTTACAAATTAAAAAAGGGTAAAAACCCTCAATTCGGAAGGACATTCTTCGTTAAATCTCTATTTATTGGCTTGCCATTCGAAGCTTTAGCGAAGAATGGTGGATGGGGAGGGAATCTCACTGCTCGTCCCGATGGAAATCGGGACTGCGCTCCATAGGGCTTCCGCCCCCTGGTACTCGCTTCGCTCGTTGTCACCCCAGACGGGAAACTCCCGTTTCCCGACCCCTTCACTGTTCGAATCCCTATCGCTAACCAACTATAAGAAAATCTGACTGAACTTTTTTACAAAAAGCCCAATCGGATTTTCTTTGGTGGATGGGGAGGGATTCGAACCCCCGAAGGCATATGCCAGCAGATTTACAGTCTGCCCCGTTTAACCACTTCGGTACCCATCCTTGCTTAATTTTCAATTTTTAATTTCTTGCCCTCCTTCACACAAGGCTTCGGAAGGGCATTCTTCACTAAATATTTATATTGGCTTGCCATTCGAAGCTTTAGCGAAGAATGGAGCCGGAGGCGAGATTCGAACTCGCGACCAATAGTTTATCCCGAAGAAAAAATTTGCCTTATCTGGAGCCGGCGGAGGGATTCGAACCCACGACCAATAGTTTACAAAACTACTGCTCTGGCCACTGAGCTACGCCGGCAAATTTTCGGGATCCCGACTTCCTAATATTAAATTATAATTGTAAAGTCGGGACAAAACTACTGCTCTGGCCACTGAGCTACTCCGGCAAATTTTTATCGGGACTCTACTCCCGATTTTATCGGTAAGCTACCTCGACAAATTTTCGGGATCCCGGCTATAAATACCAGATGATTATAACAAACCCAGAGCTCTCAATCAATTATTTTAATCTTGATAATTCCCTTTTTAAAACCGCGCTATCAGGATCGAGCTTCAGGAGAAACTGTAAGATATTTTTAGCCTTCTTTCTGTCCTTTATTTTGGGAATAATTTTTATTGCCAGCTTTAGAGAATCCTCGTCTTTCTCTTCTTTGAGTGACTCCTTTAAGGAATCGGCGGCTTCCTCGTATTTTTTCATACTATTTAAAACTATGCCTAGATTTTTAAAATATGAAGGCTTCCTCTCTAGCTCCAAAGCTTTCTCGTAATTTTCTTTTGCTTTCTTGAATTTCTTCTCTTTAAAATAGCAGATGCCAGCGTTGCAGTACGATGAAGAGTCATTTGGTGAAAGCTCTGAAATTTTCTTAAAAACTTCCAAAGCATGGCCGTAATTTTTCTTTAAAAGACAGATTTTGCCTAATCCTTTGTAGCTTGATAAATCCTTCTTGTCTATTTTTAAAACCTCGATATAGGCATCTTCGGCTTCCTTTAATTGCTCGGATTTTAGGAAATTCTCCGCTTTATCTCGCATATCCTCCTTTTTAGAATTTAACCTTTCTTCTTCTTTCTCATCACTAACCCCCTTCTCTTCAGCTTTTTTGAACCTAGAAAAGAGTCCGACAACCGACTTAGGAAATGACGGAAAATGAGAAGAAGAGGCTTTCGATGGCATCTTATTTAAGATGACTATCAAAATTGAACCGATTATTAGAACAACCAAAATCTCCATATTATCCGCCTTCGCAAAAATTTAAAATAGTCAAATTTCTAGATTTTACCATATTTTTTACTTTGGCGGATTTCGGCTTCACCAAAACAGGAAAATTATCAAAACTTGGTGACAAATGAAGCCTCACAAATCTACCTCCTTTTTGGAACCGTCCGAAAATTCAACCTCAGCTTTTCTATTCAAAGCGCTGATGTTTATAATCTTTCCTACCCCGTCCTTTGTTTTTATCCTCTCGCCTACTTTAGGCAACTTCTTCAAAAGCTCTTTATATAGACTATCTTCATAACCCAAACAGCACATAAGTCTACCACACAGTCCCGAAATCTTGGCGCTTCCCTTAGAAGCCATATTCTGGTCTCTTGCCATATCCATAGTAACGCTATCGCAAGCTTGTAAAAACTGCAAGCAGCAGAGCGGCCTGCCACACTGTCCAAATCCTCCCAGATATCGGGATTCATCTCTTGGTCCAATCTGCTTTAGTCTTATCTGTTTTTTTAGGGCTTTGCTTAAGTGTTTGACGAGTTCCCGGAAATCCACCCTATTTTCGGCTGTAAATAAGAAAATAATCTTGTCCTCAAACGAAATTTCCACATCAACCAATTTCATCTCCAGATTATATTTTTTAACGCTCTCTCTAAAAATTTTCTCGAATTTTTCCTTGTCTTTTTGCAATTTTTGCTGATTTCCAAAATCCTCCTCATGAGCCTTACGAATGACTTTCTGGGTCGGAGGATCTTTTTTTACCTCTTTATCAATATAAACAACTGTCCCGGCTTCCTGTCCAAAAGATGTCTCTACTATAACAGAATCTCCTACTTCCACCTTCTCACCAGATTCTGCAAAATCATAAATTTTGGGGTTGTTTCTAAATTTTATACCTACAACTTTAACCATCTTTTACTCTATTATTTTGAGTTTTTCTATTTTTAAGACTATCAAATCCAGAATTAGCTTTATATTGAAACCCGAACCCGGCTTGGTGATAACTTCTTTCATAGAATTAATATAATTTATTACTTTAAGTATTTCTTTTTTGTTTATGTCTTTTGAGACCCTGAGTTTGAAATAATCAATCAGGTGGCTTTTGTAATTTTTTAAACTTTTGAGATTTATTATATCTCTTAATGCCAAAATCCAGAAATCAAACATCTTCAAAACCTTTTCGGGCGATGTATCGTAAACTAAAGCTAAACTCAAAGAATATTCTAAATTATCATTTTTGGTATCTTTAAAAAGCTTAAAGAATTTCCTAAAAGAGTTCTCAATTTCTGCCAGATCATCAATATTTTCAGTCAGTTTTAACACCTCGCCCACTCTTCCTGCAGCTAAAGTTAAGATAAAAAGTTTCTTTTCTTGTTCTACCCTTTGCTTGTTTAAAACTTTAACAATTAAATTTTGAGGGGCTTTAAAGAACTTAACTATTCTTAATCTAGAGATAATGGTTTTAAGAAGATGAGAGGGGTCTTTGGTTATCAAAATTAGAACAGTATGACCCTCAGGCTCCTCTAGTGTCTTTAAAAGCGCATTAGACGCCTCTTGAGTCAGTCTCTCGGCATCGTCAATTATTCCTATCTTAAACGGTGAATTAAAGGGTTTTAGATTGATTCTTGAAATAATTTCCCTTGATTCTTCTATCTTTATTGACTCTCCTCCTTCTAGAATAAGAACATCAGGATGAATCCTTTTGTCAATCTGTTGACAAGAAACACAGCTTCCACAGGGCTTCAGTTTGGATTTACACAAAAGAGCTTTAATAAAAAACAGGGCAACTCTTTTTTTGCCTATTCCCTCCCCACCAGTAAAAAGATAGGCGTGAGCTAGATCATTTTGACGGATGTTTGATTTAAGATATTCTATTTGGGTTTCGTGTCCAACCACATCCCAGTCGGAAAATTTCACCATACCTCTAGGCGATTTTTTATCTTCAAAAATTCCTTGCTTGTCTTCCATGTAAACCCCGCTAGAATTAGAAGTGTTTCCATCAATCATCACTATTTCCCTAAAGCACTCCTTGATAGTTCATAGGCTAGTATACCCCGTATAATCCCAGAATGAAACTTTGCTAACAGAAAATAACTTCCTAGAATTATAAGGATAATAATTTTTATCCCAATAACTCTAAGCGGGGATATTACGGGGTATACCATTTATTATTATTTTGTTTTGTGTGTATATTAAATGCATATCATTTATTTCTAACGGGGTAAAACTAATTCTAGCAAACACCTGGGAACTGAGCAAGGCTTAAGAAGGCTCCAAATAACCCTAGACAAAATCAGAAATTTATGATAAAATTAAGAGCCTG
>CAYZYZ010000051.1:0-5249 GCA_964482765.1 uncultured Candidatus Saccharibacteria bacterium
AATAGATGAAGTATTTAATCATAATGTTTTTACACCGACAATTTTATATAATTTTCCATCGGCTCTTGCGCGAAGCGCAAAACAAATTTTATTTGTGAACCGCCGCCTCGCGGCAGGCAAGCTCTCGGTTCAGTTTCAAAATCCGTGGAGTTTCCTTGCCGATTTGCGAGATGAGGCGCGAAGCGCCGAGCCAATTTTTTCTTCATATCAACTTTGGTGGACCTGAGGGGATTTGAACCCCTAACCTCGCGCATGCCATGCGCTTGCGCCGCCATTGCGCCACAGGCCCTCAAACTACTTCTTTTTTAAAACAATTCTATACCATTCTTTATCAAAATATAAGTCATGAAAAATTATTCCGCCAATCGCGCCCAGAAAAATCTTTGGGAAAACAGGGAATAAGTGCATATTGCCGATTAAATAAAGAACCAAGACTCCCATCAACCAATGGTGCAAGTGAATCTGCCATCTGCCTAAATTTAAAAATATTGGCCCAATTTTTCCCTTATCCCAGGTTTTCTTGAAAAAATATTTAGTCATCCAGTAACCCACAATTAATCCTACGGCAAACAAAACCGAATAAAAAGAAGATGCGATGGCCGTACTGGGCAAGATAATTTTTTTTGTTTTAGACATATTTTCAAATGCCCCTACTAGGAGTCGAACCTAGATATCATCCTTAGGAGAGATGCGCTCTAATCCATTGAGCTATAGGGGCTTCTTTTCATACCCCTTAATGTCGAAGCTAGGTTAGGTTATTTTAGCAGAATTTTAGCTTGTTGACAATAATTTTCCCTGATATAATGAGATAATATGCCTGAAAAATCTCCGGTAATTGAAGTGGCTAAAAAAGTTTGTCCGGCCGTAATAACAATTGTTATTTCAAAGGACCTTCCAAAAATTGAGGGTTTTTATTTGTTTCCTTTTGGCGGTAAGGAGTTTGTTATCCCAAAACTTCCAGAAAAAGCAGGGAAACAGAAGACAAAAATAGGAGGAGGCTCTGGTTTTCTGGTTTCCTCCGATGGTTATATTTTAACCTCAAATCATGTCGTGGCCGATGCCACCGCAGACTATACTGTGATTTTAGACCCGAAAAAGAAATATCCGGCAAAAGTTCTAGTAAGAGATCCAATAAACGATCTCGCTGTTTTAAAAATAGATGAGAAAAGTTTGCTATATTTAGAGCTAGGAGATTCCAATCAGATTGAGTTAGGACAGGAGGTGGTAGCAGTAGGAAACGCCTTAGGAGAATTTCATGATACCTTAAGTTATGGAATTATTTCAGGCCTCTCGCGCTACATCACCGCCTACAGCGGATTAGCCCAGCAAGCAGAAAGATTAAGGGGGTTAATTCAGACTGATGCCGCGATTAATCCGGGGAACTCCGGGGGCCCTTTAGTGGATTTGGAGGGAAAAGTAATCGGCATTAACACCGCTATGGTAGTGGGTGCGCAAAATATTGGCTTTGCTATACCGGTAAACTACGCTAAAAAAGATTTAGAAGAAGTTAAAAAATATGGAAAAATAAAAGTCCCATTTCTAGGAGTAAGGTATGTTCTGTTGTCTAAAGAGATGTCCGAGGCCAATAAACTGCCCGTTAATTACGGCGCTTTCGTTGTCAGGGAAACGTTGGGAGAAGAGGCGGTCGTTAAGGATTCGCCAGCCGATAAGGCGAAGATTAGGGAATTTGACATTATCCTAGAGTGTAATGGAGAAAAAATTACCCTTGATAACCCTTTGGCTAATATTTTGCAAAAACACACAATCGGCGAAAAAATTACGCTAAAAGTCTTAAGGGGTAAAAAAGAGATATTATTGAAAGTTATGTTAGAGGAAAAGAAATAAAAAAACTTCACTTAATTTTATCTAAATCGCCGTCAATAACAGTTGGGTCCATAGCTTCAATTTCGTTAGAGTAGGGAAGGTCTTTAGGGATCGGATTTAACAAGAAGATCTTTTTATCGTTAACATAAGCGAAACCAATTTCCATTAATGTGTTCCCGCCGACATAGTTTCTGACTCCGTTTTTATCAAAATTACAAATAAGTATGGCGTCTCCGCTTTTTATGCAATCGTGCCACCATTGGATAAAATTGTGCTTTTTTTTAATTTCGGCGTGATTTAGAGAGATGCCGTCAATTAACTCCTGCGCGGTCCCGTCGGCAATACCGAACATATCTTTGTGCATCAAAGGCGTGTGTCCTAATTGTTCAAGTTGACGATAGATTTCAACAATTTTATCCGCAAATTTTACGCTTCCGCAAACTGTGATTTTCATAATAGTTTATTTTACCTTTTCTCTCTAGCGCTCACAAGAGTAAAAGAGGAGTAAAAAAAGGGGGTGGTCGACGCGGCTCGAACGCGCAACCTTCGCGGCCACAGCGCGATGCTCTAACCAATTGAGCTACGACCACCACAAATATGCCCCTGGGAGGAATCGAACCCCCATCTAAACCTTAGAAGGGTCTTATTCTATCCATTGAACTACAGGGGCTTACACGACTATATTATAAGGAAATTATCTTTTTAGTCAATTTGTTACTTCACGGGGATAATCAGTCTTTGTCCAACGGGTAGAATTTCGGCCGTATCTTCGGTTAATATTTTTCCTTCTTCGGTCTTTATTTCCCGCCACCTCTCCCCGGAGCCCAAAAGTTTCTGGGATATTCCCCACAGAGTGTCGCCGTATTTTACTACGTATATAACAGGAGTTGGTTCTTCCGGTTTTTCTGTGCCGGGTTCTGGTTTTTCTCCTTCCTCACGGAATAAGTCAGAGTATTCTTTGTTTGAAACTTCTTCAAGATTTTTTTCCTGTCTTTGCCAAATTGCTATGATTTTTTGGTAGACTTTTTCTTCAAATTGGAAAGGTTTCGCTCCCGCTTCCGGTTCTGTCTTTTCAACCAGATAGCTGTATTTATAAAAAACAACGCTGCCCGAAATCAGGGCAAAAAGTATAAAAACCAATATAGCCAAAAATGCGTTTTCTCCAATAACCCAAAGTAATTTCTTTGTTTTGGCAAGATTCTTAACCAATCGAGACAGTGTTTTTAGGTTAATTTTTCCTATTTTTATCATGATTTGGTGTAGACTTTGATTAAGAAAGAAGCGTTAATATCGCCAGGCGAATATTTTTCTTCTGTTTTTAGTTCGTTTTCGGTTAATCTCCTGATATTTAAATTTTGAATATTAACTAAATAAGGACTTAATTCCAATCTCTCAAAAAATTTGGAAAAACCCGGAAAAGATCCCTCTAAAGAAATTTGGAAGTTGGTACTAGGCCATGTTTCAGTTCTTACTTCTTTTTTGGAGGGAGCGGGGATACTTATTTCAATTAAAACTCCGCAATCGGAGGCGGTATTTTCTAAAAATGAAATGAAGCTTATTGGATTGTTAAGGTCAATAAATAAATTATCAATCTTTTTAAGATTCGGCTGATAATTTCCGTGGTTCTCCTGAAACTTTTCGAGCTCTTTAATTTGAGCTTTAAGCAAAACTGGTTCTTCTTTTGCTCTGACTAATTCTTGAGACCCCCTTTTAATCTGATTAAATAATGGGTAGATAACAAAAACCGCTAGGGCCAGAATTATTAGGCCAAAAATTGTTGTAATTATACAAATTTCTTTTTTCGTCGTCATTTTGCAATATTAAAAGTTAAATAAAAATCGATGTCGTTTTGTTTAATCCAACTTGATGGAGAAAAATAAATTTCTTTAAAATCCTTCTCTTTTTCAAGACTCTCTTTGAGTTGAGATAGATTGTCCCGATTTTTGCTAAAACCAGATATGGCTATTTTGATTTTTTTGTCTTTTTCTTCTTCATTCAACGAGAGATTTGTGAAATATATGCCGGGGCGTTCAATTTTTGAAATCTTGTCTAAAATTCCTGACCAGTCAATTTCCTCGGCATAGAATTTCTGTAATTTAAGAAGGTTAATATTGTATTCTTTCACAACTTCCTGCAGGTTTTTTATATCAGATTTTTCATACTCCCTTTGAGTTTTTTCTAAAATAATCTTTTGGTCATCAACCTGTCCCCTGATGTATATTTGGATTGAAAACAAAATGAGAGCAAGGCTAATTAAAAAAAATATAGCTATACTTCCCAAGATTATTGCTAGTCTTTTCCAATCTTCAAAAATTAGTTCTCTTTTTTCTTCAAGTGGTAGAAGGTTAATCATATTTTATTTTACTGTTTCTCCTTTGCCGCTCTTAATGCCAAACCCAAGGCAGTTGTGTAGGCCAGGGCCGTATTGTCTGGAAAGATGGGGGATTTTTTTACCGATTCGGGGGAAATATTTACCCAAGGATTGCCAATTTCCACGGGAATATTTAGTTCTTCGGCAAGGAAATTGTCAAATCCCTTTAGGTTAGCTCCTCCGCCGCAGAGCAGAATCTTTTTTATCTGCCCCACCTCGGAAAGCAGGTGTTCGTGAGAAGAATGTGTTTGGTAAAAGTCTAAATATTTTCTTATTTGTCCGATTAATTCATTTAAAATTGGTTCTATTGCCTTAAAGATTTTCTCAGTTTGCTGGTCTTTTTTTATCTTTTTAAAATCATATCCCAATTTTATTTTTTCGGCTTGTTCAAAATCAATTTTTAAATTTTCGGAAATCGCTTCTGTTAAACCTTGGGAAGAAAGCGGTATTGATGAGGTAAAGCGGATAGAATAACCGCAAAAAATAATAAAACTGGTGTTGCTTTTCCCGAAATCAACCACTAAAATCGGGGTAAAACTTACCTCGTCCTTTACCAGGGCCCTGATGACCGCCTGGGACTCCACCTCAAGGGCGATGGGCTGCAACCCCGCTTTTTTAATTACAGTTAAATAAGAATCAACGACTTCTTTGGGTAAGGCGCAGATTAGGACATCGTGATGGTCAAGGTGGTCCTGAACCGGCTTGATTATCTGGAAATCTAAATATGTATCCTCAATCGGCAGGGGGATATAATTTTCAGCTTCAAAATACACAGAGCTTTTTAATTCTTCTTTTGCTAATTTGGGCATCTGAATAACTTGCAAAAAAGATTTCTCCTCCGGTAAAGAAGCAACGACGTGTTTAGTTTTTATTCTTTCTCCTTTCGTTTTGGCCAGAACTTCTTTAATCGCCTGCGCTAAATAGTCTTTTTCCCTAATTTCGCCATCCTTAATTACGCCGGTTTTAAGCGGCACCTCGCCAAAAGAAGACAGGGTTGTTGTTTTTCCCTTTCTTTTAAGCTTCGCGATCTTTACCGAAAGCGGAGAAATATCTA
>CAYZYZ010000052.1:0-5143 GCA_964482765.1 uncultured Candidatus Saccharibacteria bacterium
TTATGCTGATGAAATTTTGAATAATATTTAGAAAGCCGAGAATATTAATCTTAGCGTCTTCTATCGGATCTTCAACTGATTTTCTGACATCAATCTGGGCAGCGTAATGAAAAATGACTTCGGGCTTTTCCTTTTTGAAAATTTGAGAAATTTTTAAATCACAAATATCAATTTTATAAAATTTGGCTTTAGGATTAAGATTTTCTTTTCTGCCGGTGGACAAATTATCAATAACCACTACTTTGTGGCCTTCTTTTATTAATTTATCTACAAGATGAGAACCGATAAATCCGGCTCCGCCAGTGATTAGATATTTCATAAAATTATTTTTAAATTAATGAAGTTCCAGAGTTAGGCCCGACTAAATTTTCTTTTGATAATTTTTTCCGACGGGTCAAAAAAGCAATTATTACTACCGGAATTAAAAAATGTTCTATAATAACTGCTTTATATCCTTCTAAACCACCGCGCATTAGAGACGGTATTGCGCTTACAAATAACCAGGGAGATAGGATGGTGAAAATGTTTAAAAAATGCGACTTACTCCATCTTAATTTCGTGAACCTATTAAAACATTTTGCCCAAATAAACCCTATAAGAATGGCTCCAATTATAATCCCTATCAGAGAAAAATTGAGATACCACCCCGTTGCGTGATGAATTACATATCCCTGTCCTGGCACGGCGTTAATATGATTGAAATAATGCCAATAAATATCTGGTGGTCTAGTCGGCCAAAGATCTCTTGGGACTATAGAAGTTACTAAACTTAAAAAACTGTAGCCATAGACCAAAGGAATATTAAAATGGAGGGCACCATACATAGACATAAAAGCGGCAAACATTTCATTGGTAGTAAAAATTGCCACTAACCCATTTATAAAAGTTTTGAAATTCAAGTTTTTCAAGTACTCAGAAGGGGCAGCGCCTCGTAAAAGTCCTATTGCACCTATAATTGCTAAAGCGCATATCACGGCTATCAAAAAACGAACCTTTTTTAATTTCCTTACGTTGGCAATATAAAATAGAAAACCGATAATGGCGGCAGCCACCAACTCATTTCTATTACCAAGTATTGCCGCATAAGAAAATATCAGTAAAAAAACTATAAGATACAAGAAAATTACAATTTTGTTTTTCCAACCAATTATATATTTTCCGTTTCTCCCGCTCAAATATGCCGCTAATCCTATCGAAAGAGGAAAGAGAGCCATCCGAATGAATATTTGATGAATTGTGTAGAAGGGTATTCGCTCAGAAGTCATTCTGGTCAAAGCATAAGCAGAAATCCCCGTCGAAAATGCTTCTTTTATAAAATCTCTCATTATAAAAAAACTTATTGAAAGAAATACAAAAGAAACAAAAATAAGAGGTTTATAGGAAAGGATGTATGGATTCATATTAACAGGGGGGATTCTTTTTTTCCTTCTAACTAAAGCAAGAACTGTTAATTCAATTATGACAACAAAAAGCGAATAAAAAATAAGAGCTATTAAATAGTCCTCATCTAAAGCAAGGGGGAACATTTTCTCGTATAAATAGTAGTAGCTTAGGCCATATTTCTGAAAAATATTATTGGTAAGCAAATCAACTGTAATAAACCATCCTCCCAAAATCGTAAAAAAGTAAATTAATAAAACTCCTGCAATAAAAGAAAAATCTCTTGTCTTATGCCAAATTAAAAAAAGCAAAATAAGAATTACAACTGTAGATATAAATAATACAAAAAGGTGGATCATTCTCTTAAGGCTTTAAAAATTTTATATCCAAATTAATTATTAACCAAGGTATTCTTCAAATTCACGAGCTCTTTTACTACATTATCCGAAGCCAAGCCCGGTTGAATATTAAAATAAGTCCTCACTAAATCTTTTCTTTCTTTATTATTAAGATTCGGATTCTTTAAGTAATCGTTAATCGCTTTATATAAATCTTCAAAACTATAAACCATTTTAGCCGCTTTCATTTTCGTAATATTTTTGAAATGTTCGAAATTATAATATTCTTTACAGGGTATTCGGTTTTTTACCAGATGGGGATCAAAAGCTATATGAATTATTGGTTTATCAAAAAATGCCGCTTCCAGAGTCACGGTGGAAAAAATATTAATATTAATATCGCAAAAATATAAAGAATCCCGAGCGATATACATTTCCTCTTTTCGCGGAATCCAGTATTCAAAAGGCAGGCCCGGGGGCAAAGTTGATTTATAAATAGAAATCGGGTATTTGCCTAGTAAAAAATCGTATTTATTAGAATCATCAAAAGGATGGCACTTAATTAAAACCTGTAAATTATTTGGTAAAAACTTGCCTTCAACAATGGTCTTTAACAAATTCTCAAGAATAATATGCTGCTCACTATGCCTAACTTGTGGCATAGTGCTAAAAAGTATTGTTTTTCGATTCGGATCCAAACCATATTTCTGACACCATTCAGAATAAGAGATTTTTGATTTTTCCTTATAAATATCATATTGGGGGACACCAACAACCTTTATTTGTTCATCTTTATAGAAGGGGTAGGTTTGTAAAATCTCTGATTTTGTTAATTTATTCCAAACAAAAATTGAATGGTATTTTTTACTTAAAACAATCTTACTTGATAAATGATCCCAACTTAAAACCATAAAAACGATGGGGATATTATGCATTACGGCACTTCTTAACAAAAGTTCTTCAAAAAAAGAAGAAGCATGGGTGGCAAAAAAGATAGCAGGTTTGTATAAAATAAATTCTTTTGAGAGCTTACTGCTCTTATTTATTTTCAGGTCTATGGTTTCAATTAAATTTAAAAGAGTGGTTGCCTTAAATGCTTTTAATAAAGCACCAACTATTTTTCCTCCAACTTTTTTATAAAATGAACGCTTAGTATGCTTTTCCCAAATAGCTTCGGTCGTGCTTTCCCGACTTTCAAAATATATTTTCTTTTTAAGTTGTCTAAAGAGGCGCCAACTTAAAGGTTCTCTAAGATTGTTTAAAACTATAAAAGTCAAATCGTCTCCGTAACCCTGATTTATTATCCCTTCTTTAATCTGGGGTGGCGCGAAAACAACTATCTGAAAATCCCGTTTTAGTTTATCAACAATTCCAGTCTGAAAGAAATTTCTTACCGCCCAACCGGTAGAAGCAGACATAAATAAAACCGGCTTCTTGTAGGAAACCATCGTGGATGTATCCGGCTTTAATGATTTGTTAATCTTTTGTTCCATTGAGTTGATGCCCCTTCTTTATTTTTCCCATAATCATCTCGGCGAATTCAAAATCAAGAGGCGTATTTACATCAATAGATTCCGTCTCATCCATAATAAAAGGTATAACAATATCTCCAATATAAGATTTTTTCTTTTTAATAGTGGTAGGTTTTGTTATGTAGATATTGGCATTCTGAATATAGGTAGTTGGCAATAAATGATATGAAAAGGTATGAACATTCGGATCTTTTGTTTTAACAAAAGGCTTCAAGTAACCCTTTTCAATAACCCACATTTTATAAGGATGTTCAGAACATAACTTTATTGACCGCAAGGAATCTGCTTCGGAATGCTGAATCATTTCTTCTATTGCTTTATCAATGGATTCCGGTTTTCTAAAGGGGGCGGTGGGGTAAAGCAAAACAATTAAATCTGGCTTATAATTTTCGTTTTTTTGAAACCAATCTAGGGCATGGAGAAAAAACTCCATTTCTGTTGAACTGGCCTGAGAGATGCTCTTTGGACGCAAAAATGGAGTTTCTGCTCCATACTGTCTAGCAATTTTTGCTATTTTTTTTGAATCGGTAGATGCAACTATTCGGTTGATATATTTTGATTTTTTAGCCGCCTCAATCGTATAAGCAATCAAAGGCTTGCCAGCCAAAGGTCTAATATTTTTTTGAGGTATTCTTTTTGACCCCGCCCGAGCAGGAATAAATGCTAGTATTTTCATTTTTATTCGCATAAAAATATAGAGTGTTTACTAAAGTATTTCCACCAAAAAGAAACTCTTTTGTTAAAAAAAATGCCTGGCAATATAAGATATGTATATTTCGGTAAATCATAATCTCCGAATACCTTTACCATACTAAATCCTGCCTCTTTTATTAATCTTGTCCATTTTTTGTTACTTAAGAATCTCTCGTCTCCGAATAGTCGAGCTACAGGTTTGTTCCGATTGTTGGGGACACTAAAAATAACCCTTTTTGATGCCATTTTTTGCTCGGATAGGCTTTTTATAATATCACGATCATCAAAGTGTTCCATAACGCCACTATGACAAATCGTATCGAAATATTGGTGCTTAAATAAAGAACTAAGCTCTAAAATATCTCCTTGCACAAAATTCAATTTAATTCTATTTAAGCACATTCTTTTTTGAGCGTAGTCTAAAACATCTTTACTCAAATCAAAAGCCGTAACTTCAAAGTCATAATCGGCAAGTATTAAAGATAATAATGCTGTACCGCATCCCGCCTCAAGAATACGACCGTTATTTGGCGTATGTTGAATTATTAATTCAATCAAACGTCTATTGCGCAAACATTGATTAAATAGATTTCTATTTCCTTTCTCAAAAAATTGTCTCCATTTATTAATATTCATAAATGTTTAAATATTCATAAATGTTTATCATGCTTGTTAATGATGCTCGACTATTCTAAAATTGGCTATGTTTGCTATGATGTTTTTATAAAAAAGAAGGTCGGCTTTTACTGGAATCAGCAAGCTCCTAATTCGATTTTTAGTTATTTTTGTATAAATAAATATAATAAAAGCCGTCGCCACTATATAAGAAATTGAAGAAGCAACAGCGGCGCCGTTAATTCCAAACCGTGGAACTAAATATAAGTCCAGTGCAATCATGGTGACCAATGAGAAGCCTGCAGTGAAGCTGTATCGAAGAGGATAACCCTGTGCAATAATATCATTAGCTAATATTTTCCATATAGTAAATACTAAAATGCCTGGTAACAGTAATGCTAAAACTGAAATAGATGCTTGATATTCTCTTCCAAAAACGAAAATAATAAGATTTTCTCTTAATAGAAAAATTAAAATCGAAATGACTACAATTGGTAAGAAAGTTATTCGGCATACTCTTGGGGTAAACAACTTAGCTTCTTCTTTACTCATCTTGGCAATGCGCGGCAACAGGACAGAGCCTAC
>CAYZYZ010000053.1:0-5129 GCA_964482765.1 uncultured Candidatus Saccharibacteria bacterium
CGCAGACTAAATTCTTCTGCTGCACTAAATGCAAGAATAAATGGCGCGAGTATTAACGGAGCAATCTCCTTCCTGTGTTCAAGAAATAATTAGATTTCCTGCCTTATATTTCTTTGCATTTATGTATCATTTCTATTTATTGATAAGTATTGTTTTTATTTGTATATTTCAAAGAAGAATTTATGGGAATTTTAAACAAAGAAAAAATCCGGTTTGCATTTGAGATAATCTTTTTGATTTTAATCTGTATCCTTGGGGGGGCATATTTGGTCATGAAAGAGACCAGTATCTATGCTAAAATTCTCGGATCTCTTCTTGCAGTCTTTGGAGGGGTTGCAAGTTATTACCAAATAAAAGATTACTTTCAACAACGGAAAAAAGGGGAGGAAAGAAGAAATATTTTTTTATTAGAAATAGAAGATTTTATAAAGAAGGTGGATGACTTTCTTTCTAGTTTTATAGTTGGATACAATTCACAAAATGCGGTGCCTTACTATCAGTATGCCGTCAAATATCTTATGTCCAGCTTTGAAAAGGGTTTTATTCAAACAATACCAATCCCGCCCAACATGAAATTTGCAGTTCTTCAGTGGTATTTCCAAGAGATAATTAGAGACTTTATATCTTCTGAAGAACGAAAACTGGGAATGGTACTTTTCCTTACAGGTATGTATTGCAAAAGGGAATCGGACGGGGAACTTTATTCTTATTTACTTCAGAACCTCACGATTAAAGGGCAGACATACAATCAGAATACCCCAGAGGGTATTTACTGTAGGTTGGCGGCTGTTTTTCCAAATGGAAACGAATCTTTTGATCTTAACAATTTTGAACAGTATTTGATTCAACCTTCTACAGACCAGTTAGAAAAAGTTATACTTGAGGTGAGTCCTACACAAAAACTCATAAGGGATCTGGAAGAAAAAAAGGAAGATAAAAGAATTATAAATCTCTATGAACAAATAAGAAAATTCTTTTTTGAATTGGAAATATCAGAAGTGGATTTGAGAAGACTGATAAACAAAGGTAATGGATTTGTCTTTGTACTCAAATGGGCAGAAGGAAGAGAAAAAACAGTAAAACCTCTGGTAAAAATTTTAAGCGAAATTGGTTTTGTGATGGTTCAACAGGGCGTATATGCCAGTTCAATAGAGGTCGTCCCGGATAAATGGAGAAATAATTTGAATGTATGGTTAGATAAGGAAATAATATCAAAATTATCAAAAAAGGACAACTACAGACTAATAGCCTGTAGGGTTGATCCCACCACAATGGCTTTCAAAATCAGAAAAAGAAAATTTCCAAGAGAATTTATTCAGATTGTTTCAAAAAAAATTGACATATCGGATATGCTAAAGTCAATTCTGGTACGCGGTTATAGTCTCCATAGAATTTTGAATGAAGCTAAAATGGATTTCTTGATTACTTCACTGCCCAAAGGGGAAAAATCAATCATAAGAAAAAAAATGAAATCAATCGAAAGTTATCTCAAAAAGAAAGGTTATGAAATAAGGACAGTTTTGGATTATGAAAATTTCCACACAGATAGAGGACCATTAGTGAATGCAATTGAAAAGTATTCCAATCTCCCAAGAGATGTTTGTGAAAAGTTATGTGATGAAATAATTGACAATTCCAAATTCTGGGTAAATTACATAAGGATGAATTGACTTATTCAGAAAAATAATAGCAGTCAAAAGATAGTATAACAAATTTTAGAAAATAGTTACTCAAAGATATTCTTGATCTTATCACGGAATAAGATAAAAATTATGATTAATAGAACTATTATTACTTCCCATCTCCAGGATCTTGGTTCATTCTTTTCCTGTTCTATAATTAATAGACCTTATGCACAATTGACCTAAAAATCCTATCAATTCTAACTATATCAAACTATGACTTATTTACAATATTTTGAAATTCACTAATCCACAAACGATTTCTGTCTTCATGTCATATCCGCCCAATCTGTTTCTGAATTTTTGCCCCATTATTTTGAATCTTTTGCCTTTGCCGATTGAATTCTCTACTACGACTCTTTCTTTTGATAGTTTTTTGTTGTATTTCTTCTGTTCTTTTGTTAGTTTCTCACCTTTTGGCTTCTTAATTGGAATCCTTGATTTCAAATTTGGAAAGTCTTTTTGGATTCCTTGGTACCCAGAATCACCCCCTAACTCAACATCTGGCGGTAATCTTGACTTTCTTTTCTTGAACATATCGTAATCGTGAACTCTTCCTTTATGGTGTTTGGATTTGTCAATTATCAGCCCATCCTTGTTTGTTATTACCTGTAATTTTACCGTATGCTTCTTCTTTTTTCCTGAATAATAGCTCTTCCTTCTTCTCCTGTTCTTTGGTCTTGGTATTTCTTGTTCGGTTCCATCTACAAAAGCCTTTAGCTCTGGGAACATTTTCTCAAGCTCTTCCAGGGTACCTATTCTCTTGACTTTCTTTTTCATTTTTTTCGGCGTAGGTAAACACCCCTCCATTAATGGTTCCAATCTCCTTATGTTCCTGTTAACATTACTTTGGTGAATATCGAATAAGAATCCAGTCATTTCCTCAGTGATATACATCTTGTAATAACATAAGAACATGATGACCCTGTCTTTGAGGTCTAATTTGAACTTGCTCCCCTGTCCTATTGCGTTTATTCTGTCTTTTCTGCTTAGTCTTCCTATCTCAAATTTTGGATATTCCTTTTCTATTTTTCTGAAAAGACGGTTGAATTCTTCAGGGGTTAGACCTGTAAATCTGGCAAATAATTTAGGATTTTTTGAAAGTTTTGAATAGTTCATCACAGAGACGCACCTCCATAATGAATTTTAGGATTACGTCAGCCTAACTGTGCATGATGTCTAGTGAAGAAGAGTTCAATAAATTCATACCTTCTTCTGTCTTTTTTATCGCAGAATTGTACTTATGTTGATCATAAAAATTCCTAGCATCATAATATTTTCCATTGGCTTCATCGAGATTAATTTCAACTTCTGTAAAATTATATGCTGGTTTCTTCAATAAATTTAAGATCATTAGATATACCCCATCAAACTTATTATATTCTTTAAGTTCGTTCTCTATGGTTTCTATTCTATTAGATAACATCGACAGATGTATCATTGAATCTTTCCTTTTTTGTTCTAACCTCTCCATCGAGATATCCGTAACCGAACATGACCAAGAATTTATTTCAGTAGAATCTATTCTTTTTTCTTCCATTTTCTGTATCCTAGAAACTATCCTCGTATATGAACTTTCATCGAATTTTTGATCATTTACGTTGCATTTCTTACCGAATATTCCGAGAACATTACATGCAGTTGAACCAACATCGTATTCTATTTTTTTTATGATATTACCTGCACCTGTTTCTATATGTTGCATTAATACGTCTGGTGACTTCTTCGCCAAATCCAGTTTAGAAATTGCTTCTTGATGGCAACCTATAAGATCTTCTATTTGACCTTCATATGCTTTATTATTTTCTAAGTTTTCAACATAGTATTTACAAGATGTGAGAGTCGAATAAGCTATGTTTTCTAGAAAATCTCCGCCATAACATGAAGCACCAAGAACTAAAATACCAACATTAGGTGACTTAACAATACCTATATCTTTTCCTGCTTTATAAATAGTTGAGACTAATTCCGTTGCATTCTTTGGTAATAGATGTGGTAAAATTTCTTCTGCAGTAACTTTCACGGCAACATTTTTGACTTCCTCTTTAAACTTTGGTGCAATAAAATCACACGTAATACTTCTCTCAAAAGAGATATCATATAGAGCTGTAGATATTCCCTCTTCACGCATCATCCCCTTCAATTTGTAGTTATCAAAAAATGAAATTGTCTGAGATCTATTTAGAATGATTTTATTTGAAATATCAAAAATTACTAGGATACATTCACTATCTTTACAGTATCTATAAACATCGATCCGATGTTGAATTCCATCAGATGTAAGATAAGTCCATGAACTGTCTAATTCTGATACTTCATCATCGTTATTGAATTCATAGAGATATTCCCCTTGAGACAGGCAAGGAGGTAGGGCGATTAGCGTAATTAAAAATATTATTACTATACCTTTCTTGGACATTCCTAACACCTTCTCCAGAATAAACGCAAAATACCTAGTTTTTGAGCTATCTGGGACTGCGATTTCCAATATATTAATGACTCTAAATAATTTAAATATTAAGAAATACCAATCTTATTAAACGGATGAAGAAGGGTACTGCGATTTTCCAACTCTTCTTCTCCATTATAATTCAATGACAACTAACACCTTACCACTCTTCTCATCAAATACTCTCTGAAACTCAGCAACAGATCCTTTTCTTTTTCCATAAGCTTTTAAGATAGGCATTGGTATATTGACATAGAGAGAACCATTAATATGTATCAACTTCCTCTTCCATGATTCCATAACATGGCCTTGTATTCTCTGTAGAGTATCATTCATGTTCCAATACCTTCTCAATTTGGATATATTCAAAATCAGCATTTTTGATATGTTTCAACCGCCGAGTTAATTCATTCAACGATGACATCGATATGACTTGGAATTCTGATATGATTTTTGTCCCTTCAACTTCTATCTTGTATTTGAATGGGAATTTTTTTCCAAATTTATCTAAGCAGCTTCCTATTTTGTAAGATGTTATGCCCTTACATTCAAGTCTTATTTTTAACATCTCAACCGCCCTTTAACTTTATTGACTAAAGTTCCAAAGCCGAATCTATTTTCTTGAGTTCTTTTCATTGTATCAACTAACTTCTGAAGCATCCTAATCAGCTTCATATGCTCTTTCATACCTGTAGCAAATGTCTGCATAGAGTCGATAATTTTATCCTGAGATTTCATCATCATAGAAAAGCGTTTTTCATCATCTGACAGATGTTCCTTGATACTAAAATCAGTCCCTACAACTTCATCATAGAGTCTCGATATTTTATGTAAATCTTCCTTCCCATAAACCTTGTGTGTAGTTTCAGTTTCTGGAATATTATTCGAGAAATCTACAGAAATTCTATCAGAACTATAGGTGAGCGTTGTGCCAGTTTGTTCCTTATATTTATAATACTCCAAAGCCAAAGGATCATACTGAATTGCATGATGTTGCT
>CAYZYZ010000054.1:0-4997 GCA_964482765.1 uncultured Candidatus Saccharibacteria bacterium
CAAGGTTCTCTTTCACTTTTAATTTAATACAAGGTGTTCGCTAAATCAACAAGCTTTTTTACAAAGATTAATGAGTATAGAATCCGGCGTTTTTTATCCCATATTTTCGGCACAAAGTATTAAATAATGCTTCATTTTCACCGAACCCCGTTAGATAATTCTGTCTATTTAATAAAGTATCCCTGTGAAATGTTTTATCTAGCGGGGTAAAATCTCTCTCTTTGAAAAATATATTTTGGTACTCGGGCACTAATTTCGGGAAATGCTTTTTTAAAACCCTCAAAACGCCGAACCAGTTAGCGCCTTTTACATTTAGAGTTTCTGCTCCAATATAATCAACCTTTCCTGAAATTTTTTTAAAAATCGATTCCATATTGGTTATTTTAGGCAAAATTGGCCCTAGATGAACATAAGTTTTAATTCTCTCTTTAGAGAGTTTTTCAAGGGCTTTTATCCTCTGGGTAGGTAAAGATGAGAACGGTTGAAATATCCTGTTAATTTTATCGTTATCAGAAACAATCGTAAATCCTACCTCGATATCCTTCATCTTTTTAAAAATATCAATATCGCGCAAAACTAAAATGGACTCAGTAAGAATAGAAACAGGGATATCGTATTCCGAAAGAATCTCAAGAATCTGACGAGTTAATTTATATTTTTGCTCTAGAGGCTGGTAACAGTCAGTGACGCTGGAAAGAAAGATATTCTTCGGCTTAATTTTGGTTAATTCTTTTTCTAAAATTTCCGGCGCATTAATTTTTACATCAACAAATTCACCCCATCTTCCGGTATGATTGGTAAATTTTTTCATAAATCTTGCATAGCACCAAACACAGCCGTGCTGACAACCAACATAAGGATTTATCACATAATCCGCCCGAGGAATCCCGCTTTTAGTCAATATTTGCCTGGCTTTGATTTCTCGAATAACCATAATTTAATTATAATTCTCGGCGCCATAATAAAAAAGAGAGCGAATTGCTCTCATTGTTGTGGTTTTAAAAAATTTTAGAAGTATTAGGAGTTTACTGCCCAGTTGTAGGCATTTTGGAATAGTTTAAGCCATGGTGAGGCTTTTAAGTTTTTCCATTCATTTGGCATCCAAGGAAACTGCCAATCTATGAATAACCTCTCCGGGTGAGGCATCATTGCTAAATGCTGTCCGTCCGGCGAACAGATAGCGGCTATACCCAATGGCGAGCCGTTAGGATTATAAGGATAAGTTTCTGTAGCACTACCATTGTCGTCAACATATCTTAGAGGTACCAAATCCATCAGCTCTGTTTTATAGAGTATCTTTTTTTCTGGAAAGTATGCCCTTCCTTCGCCGTGGGCTACCCAAATTCCGAGTGTGGAGCCTTCCATTCCTTGAAGTATTATGGCGGGACTTGGCATTATCTTAACCGTCGGATATCTAGACTCAAACCGGCCGGATTCATTGCGGATAAATCTCGGTTGTTTATCTTGATCCATTCCCTGCCAAGGAACCAAACCTAGGTTAGCCATAAGCTGACAGCCGTTGCAGACTCCTAGAGAAAAAGTATCCTGCCGTCGATAAAAGTTATCAAATTCTTCTTGGAGTTTAGGGTTAAACTTAATTACCCCTGCCCATCCTTTGGCAGAATCTAAAACATCACTGTAGCTGAATCCGCCAACAAAAGCGGTACCTTTGAAATCTTTAAGTGTAATATTACCGTGCAACAAATCGGTCATTGTCACATCCCAAGGTTCGAATCCCGCCAAATAGAATGCCGAAGCCATCTCGCGATCACCATTTGATCCTTCCTCGCGAATAATGGTAACCTTTGGTTTGGTTTTGGCTTCAAGAATCGAGAGCGGCGTTGGTTCAGGCTCAAAAGTTAGCTCAAATTTATGACCGGAGCGTTCAAAATTAACACTTCTTTCACTCTTTACACATTTTGGATTGGCTTGCCGAAGCTCTAATTGGTAACTGGTCTCTTCCCAAGTGTCTCTTAAAAGAACCATGGGTTCCTCTAATAATTCATAGGACTTGTTTTTGATATAGATCCACGGAGACTTTGTGGTTTCTCCAATTGTACTGGCAAGGGATGTGATTCCGTATTTCCTTAAAATCTCTTTTATCATTCTTTCGTCCTTGCGCAAATACTCTATAACCAATCCGAGCTCCTCATTAAAGAAGAAAGCAATTGGATCAGCATTGAAACTAAAGTCTAAATCTAATCCGCAGTTTCCAGAAAAAACCATCTCTAGAAGTGTGACGATTAAACCGCCATCTGATCGATCATGACAAGAAAGAATTAAGTTTTTAGATATAAGCTCCTGAATGGCCTCAAACCCGGCTTTTAAAACCTCTGGATTATCAACATCCGGCGATTTATTGCCGATTTGCTTAAAAACTTGGGCTAAAGCAGAACCTCCGAGTCGAGTTTTGCCTTCTGCTAAATCAATAAACATCAGTTGACTTTTCCCAGGTTCTTTAATATCGGGGGTTACAACTTTTCTGATATCTGGACATGGCGCGTAAGCTGAGATTACCAGTGTGCCCGGCGACTTGACAGTTTCTACAGTACCATCATCGTGAACAACCTGTGCTGCCATCGATAAACTGTCTTTTCCGCCGTCAACAGCGATGCCTAATTTAATCATCAAATCGCGCGCAGCGACCGCAGCATCATAGATTTTAGCACCCTCACCCGGCAATTTGGCTGGCCACATCCAGTTAGCACTGAATTTTATGGTTTTGATATTACCAACATCATGAGGATAACCTATCAAAGCAGAAGCGATATTGGTTATAGCTTCACCAACAGCCATCCTGGCGCCTGCCGCTGGATTAACTAACATCTTGATCGGTTGTTCGCCAATCGAAGTCGCCATTCCAGTAAAACCAAGGTGACTTTGAGCTGTAACTGCGCAGTTAGCTAACGGCAGATGGAGCGAACCAACACATTGCTGCTGGGCAACTAAACCAGTAACAGACCTATCTACTTTGTTTGTTAGAAATCTCTTCGAGCCAACCGAGAGCAGCTTCAAAACCCTTTCTAGCGCCTCGGGAATCGTTAAATCATTAGGCAATTTCAAGGGTTCAAGATCCTCTTTTATCCTCTCGATTTCCCAGGTTTTCTGAGGAATTTTGCCTAGAATATCAACAAGATTTAGGCTTACAGGCGTGGTTGAATCGATCTCATCGTAAACTACAATTTTACCGTCGCCAGTTGTCTCGCCTATTACAGCCATTGGGCATTTTTCGCGGGCACAAATTTTCTCAACTATTGGTAGAGCCTCAGGTTTTATTATGAATACATCGCGCTCTTGCGACTCATTTCCCCAGATTTCTAAAACTGAAAGGGTTTTATCGCCGACCGGAATAGCTCTTAGGTTTATCCTGCCTCCAGTAGGATAAATAAGCTCTGGGATGGCATTACAATCTCCTCCTGCTCCTAAATCGGTAATGGTAACAATTGGATTTTTGTCTCCCAGCTCAACCATAGCTCTTACAACCCGGTTCATTTTCTGTTCCATCTCTGGGTCTCCGCGCTGAACAGCGTTAAAGTCTAACTCTTCTATATTCTCGCCCTGAATCATGCTGGACGCTGCTCCCCCTCCGAGACCTATTCTGTAAGCCGGTCCACCTATTTGGATAATAAGAAGGTCGGCGTAGGGTTCTTTTTTATGAAGATGTCTTGCATCAATCTGGCTTATTCCACCGGTAAACATTATGGGCTTGATGTATTCCTGTCTTTCATTACCTACCTCTAGCCCAAACGAACGAGTGAAACCGAGAATTATGGGCTCACCGAACTTGTTTCCATAGTCTGAAGCTCCATTAGAAGCTTCAATTTCTATTTCTAAAGGAGTGGCAAGATTAGAAGGATAAACCCAACTTTTTTCCTCCCAGGGCAACTTATAATCAGGGATTAATAGATTTCCCACCGAGTAACCAGCAGTTCCTGCGATAACCAACGAACCTCTTCCGGTGGCATTGTTGTCCCTGATTCTTCCGCCTGTTCCTGTTGTAGCACCCGGAAACGGTGCAACACCTGTTGGAAAGTTGTGAGTTTCGGCAGTAAAAATAACGTGGTAGAAAAGACTTTGTTTGACAAATGGCGAAGCACTCAAAGGTTCAACCGGCAAAATAGTGGTTACCTCAAACCCTCTAATTGCTGAGGAGTTATCTGAGAATGCTAGAACACTATTTCCTGGATTGGCTTTAAGAGTTGATTTAACGATCTCGAGCAAGGTCTCAGGCATCTCAACGCCATCAATTATCAACTTTCCTTTAAAGAAATGATGACGAGAGTGTTCAGAATTCGCATTACCCAACTCAATAAGCTCAGCATCGGTCGGATTTCTTCCAAGCCTCGTTTTAAAATAATCAAAGGTATTCGAGATATCTTGTTCATCCATCCCTAAACCAAGCTCTCTATTGACTCGAACCAATTCCTCAACGCCTTTTACGATCAAATCTATCTCTTTCAGGGGTTCTGGCGAAATGTTTGATTCAAAACTAGCAAGCGGTTTGGGATAGGCTTCTTCGGTCATTCGATCATGAATCAAACTTAAAAGCTTTGTTTTTTCGGCTTCTTCTAGAACGGTGCCGGGGGATAATTTAAGAATATATCTTTTTGACCTCTCTAATCGTTTTATAGGGGTAATCCCACAGGCGTGGCAGATATTTACCGCATTGGTAGACCAGGGTGTTTCAAAATTAAGTCGCGGTTCGACTTCTAAGATATCACTGGAGTCTTCAAAGTGCGAGCTGCTTTTAAGATTTTGAGACTGGAAAGTTTCAGCCAAAAGCCACTGCAACGTTTGAAGTTCATCAGTATCTAATGGTCTTTCTGACTCTATGTTGAAATTCCACTCGGTTTTAATATCTACAACCTTATCTGTAATGTCTTGAAATTCCCTCAAGAGATTATTCAACTCCGCTTCTGTTAAAGCAGGTTTCCGATAAAGATTAAGCATCCTTATCACTTCCTTTCTTATTTTGTTTATGTCAAAGTTCAAAAAAA
>CAYZYZ010000055.1:0-2416 GCA_964482765.1 uncultured Candidatus Saccharibacteria bacterium
CCTCGCTTTCCGCCGCCGCCGAATTTCGTATTTCGCCTTGCGAAATGCGCCGCCATTTTTCTTCTAAAAGGAAAAGGAAACTTTTCTGCTCGGCTCTGCTCTCATCGAATAGGGTGGCAGGGTAGAGCGTCAATCCTTTCGCTCAAAGAAGGTTCGCGCATTTTCAAAATACAGCACCAATTATTCCTAAGGGTATTAAGTATAGCCTCTTTTTCTGATCTTTGGAGTGTTTCGTAATTCAAAGTATGTTGCCTTGTTTTCAAGCTGCCGAGGGGAAAGATACAAACGCTCATTCTGCTTCCCTTTTCTCCACAACTCCCTTACCAGCGCAATTGGGACAAGTTCTCTCGCCAAGTCCCATGCAGCCCGCGCAGACTTCCCCTTCCGCTTTTATTTTACCTCCGCATCCACACTTAATCACTCCTTTTCCGTCACAATTTAGACACTTTTCTTCTGTCATATAAATATTAGAGGATTAGTTGTTAATTTTCGAACTAAATCAGATTAGTACATTATGTACTTTCTCGGCAACATCTTTACCAATTTTTTGTGTAGCAGGGCATCTATCTCTTAAACGATTTTCTGCACCGCGGACACATGTTAATGCATTCTTTGTCGCAGAACCACAGCTCGCAATTCTGACAGTACTTGATTACCCATGTGTACGACACATCAACTTCTCTGCCACATATATTGCACTTTGCCTTAGCCATGTTTGCTATATCTTCTTTTTAAAAAGCACACGGAGCTCCGCCACTCTGTGCGCCATTTCGGAAAGCAGGTCCTCGTTCCCCAACTTCACTTGGGTACGGGATCTCTCAATAAGCTTCTTATCATGCGCGAAAATCTCGCGGCTCACCTTCGCGTCAGGCCGCCAATCGTCATACAAGAGCGCGGTGCCAAGTGCTATGAGGCGCAACCCCGCCATGCTCACTAGTCTGTCACTGTCAGTCGGTGCGAGCAGGATACGCGTATAACCATCTTTCACCTCTTGCTCTAGAAGCGGTCGCATCGCTGCCGTAACCGTCGCATTAGGCCGCCAATCGGGATACAGAAGACGAAGTGGGATTATCTTTATTGCGGCACCGAAATATCCTGTTTCTATCCCCTCGTCGATATCTTTCGCAAGCTCACCTTCCATATAGTGCTTGATTTTTTGGCTCGCCTCGATATCTGGATACCAGCTTTCATCAAGGACGCGCAGGCGCGCGCCGACAACCGCCGCGGCATTCCAATCCTCTCTATCAACACACTCGTGAAAATCGCGTTTTTGCCATGCGATTCCTTTCTTAAGTTCTTCCGGAGTCAGAAGTTCCAGAGGATTAAAATTAAGCGGTACGCCGTCTTTTGTGATGTTCACCGAAAAAATCTTCCCGAGTATTCCCATAATGTATTAGTTTAATTTTTAACTGCAGGTTCGACCATGTTACTGCTGTTTTTTGTTTGGTAAGCTTCGTAAAGAAGATTGAATTTCTTATCAATCACTCTCTTTGATTCAGCGGGGTTTAACTATCTACGAAATAATTTACAGCCATACCCGGCGACGGTAAGCCGCAAAGTTTAGACCGTCTTTAATATTCAGTAAATTAACGCATAACGAAACACAAAGTGCTCCACCATTAGTCCACTTCGCCCGTACCATCGCAATGTGAACACTTACCACTACCATTGCATCGCGGACACTCATTTGAATCACTAAAACCCTTAATGATTGTGCCCTTACCGTCACATTGTTCACATTCACAACTACCCCTGCAGTAAGGACATGTTTTTTTGTTAGTATTCATGGTTGTTAACAATTTTATCTTAACAATCTATCGTAGTCAAACATCTATCTCTTTACAGCCCGCTGTTATGGTAGGTCGGGTTATGCCCGTTACTCTGTGTACCAAAGAAATTCCACCTTCACCAATAGCCTTAGCTTCGGTAGCAGCCCAAAGCCGCCTGGTCTTTTCATTAAGATGGGATTTGAGCTGCTCGTATTTATATTGGATTTCTTTTTCTTTATCCACATATCAAGTATATCTCAAAATCGTCTGATTGTAAAAATTATTTTGTCGCGAGTCCTTATGATTAGTTAGGAAGGTAAGGGATCTCATTTTGATTCAAGAATAATCTGTCCGAGCGAGACATCTTTTCCCATCACTATAGCCTGCTTTTTTAAAGGGGTATATCCTGATTTATCTATATGTAACGTATATTCTCCATCAGCAACCGCTACGGTTTTGAAAGAGCCGTTTGAAAAAGCTGTGGACCAACAACTGCCATATTGTTTGTCTTGATTATCCTTCAAACAATACTGTGCCTGAACAGGATTTCCGTTGCGGTCAACAAAGGCACCGGTAATCCAACTCCAAGGTAAGACGATCTGACCAAGTTTGACATCCGAGCCAGAGACACTAACTTTTTGTTTTAA
>CAYZYZ010000055.1:2516-4943 GCA_964482765.1 uncultured Candidatus Saccharibacteria bacterium
AGACGATCTGACCAAGTTTGACATCCGAGCCAGAGACACTAACTTTTTGTTTTAACCCCTTGGACTCTCCAAAATAACTGCTGTCTACAGAGATATGCAGCGTATACTCGCCATCAGCAACCGCTACTGTTTTGAAGGAACCGTCTGATAAAGCTCTTGGAATACCGAAAACGATACCTCCAGCACTATCAACACCATATTGCTTGTCTTGACTATCTGTTAACCAGTAAAGAGCCTGAACAGGATTTCCGTTGCGGTCGACAATGGTGCCGGTAACTATAAAAGAAATTCTTATGGGCGGTGGATCGGGTGGTTTAATTATAGGAATTTTTGGAGATTTGGTTTTCGAACTTCCAGAAGTTTTTGGAACACCAGACACTTGTTGCTCCTGTGGCTGTGGTCTGACGGATTTCTCAGGTAATTGATTCAATAGAGAAACAAAACCAAAAACAACTAAGGCGACCAAGATATACCGCCAACGGAAATAACGCTTCCTGCCGGAAGGCGGAGGCGTGGCGGATGCGGATGGCGGGACTGAAGAGGTTGAACTATGATACTGTCTTTGCTGTTTAGCAGATGAGCGAGGTCGTGACTGTTGGTGGTTAGTTTGTTTTTCAAATTCATCTAATTTAGCATCATACTCCTTCCGTTTGGCGGGATCGCTTAAAACTTCATACGCCTCTTTCAGCTGTTTGAATTTTTCTTCGGCGTCACGTTTTAATTCAGACAGACGATCAGGAACCTTATCGGGATGATACTGATGAGCCAACCGATGCCAAGCTTTTTTTATATCTTCTTGACTCGCCGATTTCGGCACGCCAAGGAGATCGTAGTATGTTGAAAAATCGCTCATGGTAAATTTTCCCCGCTTGGTAACATTTTAGCGGCAGAAGAAATGGTTTCCTCTAAATCATCACTTGATACTTTAGTAGCCAAATCAGTATCTGACGCTAATTTGGAAAGAAAATCAGAATTCGCATCATCGGTACCGATCGCGAGTATGGAGATTCCCATTTTTTTTGCTTTGTTTGCGGCCATCAGTGCAGAATTGGGATCCGCCGTTGCCCCGTCTGTCACGACAACCATGGCGCGAATGGCGTTGCTTTTCTTTCCGAGCCGATGAATGACTGCTTCAATTGCTGGCGTTAAATCTGTGCCATCTTCGGCTTGCAAGCGGTCTACTCCGTTCTGTAACTCTGCCAGGTCGATTACCGTCGGACAAAGGTGAAAAGTGCGAGAGTTAAAAGCAATTAAACCAACCTCATAACCACTGTTCAAGGCCGTCTGTGCAAAATCTAATGATCCCTTTTTTGCTTGTTCTAACTTATTCCCTTCCATACTCCCGGAACAATCAATAACCAAATACACGAATGCCCGACCTGCTTGCATATCAGGAGAAGGTAATTTTCGTACTTCCCCGTCCGGTGATTTCAATGCCAGTTCTCCATCTTGCCCTAACGTAATAAGTTGTTTTTTTGCTTGCATAGAGAGATTATATGGCTACGCAAATTATTTTCGCAACGCGTCTCCAAGCGCATCAGTTATAGCTCTACCCAGGAATCCAAGCGAATCTCCAATTTTATCTGGTTGCGCATGGGCAAGATACCACCCTATTTGAACGATAAAAGTTACTACATATCCAGTTATCTGAAAACCTACTACAAAAAATCTTCCCAAGAGCTTAAAGGGGTCTGTAACCATATTGATTAAATGTTAAAACCACAAGTTTTGTTGTGTCTTTGCCTTTACAAATAAGGCACAGAGCCAGCTTTGATTTACACTTTCTGCTTTATTCGTCTCCCATTAGTTTTTCCCTCTTTCTATATTTTTCTACTTTACTCCTTTTTTGCATCGGGGGCACTGATAAGTACCATGCTCTTTGCAAAACAACATGTTACAGTGTTGGCAATAACTCATATTCGAAACATCTCCCTCTTTGTCGCAAATTGGACACATTTTTCTAGCCATAATGTTTTTAGACTATGCCCGGCAACTTTCAGTCACCGAGTTTAGTCAACAATTAATTCATCAACACTAACCTCAAGGGCTTTCGCAACTCTTTTTAAGGTTTCAAGTGTTGGGTTTTTATTTTCCCCTGTTTCCATTTTGATCAGGGTATTATTGGCGACATCGGCCAATCTCGCCAATTTTTCTTGCGAAAGCCCTTTGGCTTCCCGCAACCTCTTTACATTTTTTGATAAATTTTGATTATTTGACATAACTTTAGTATAATATTAACATTAAGGTAGAGTGTTTAATTTGTTGCTACTATCTAAATGTTACACAATTATTTAAGAGAAGTCAAACAAGCAAAAAAAATCTGTTATGTGTGTGCGCACGGGAGGGAGGGGCAAGCACAACATCTTTTTTCTTGGCGGCGCATTTCGCAAGGCGAAATACGAAATTCGGCGGCGGCGGAAAGCGAGG
>CAYZYZ010000056.1:0-4902 GCA_964482765.1 uncultured Candidatus Saccharibacteria bacterium
ATTGACGGGCACAATTTTGAAGAGATAGAAAATTCTCTTACTCGTCCGGCGCTAAAAGGAAAGCCGAGAGTCATTATTGCCAGAACGATAAAGGGCAAAGGCGTCGGCTTTATGGAAAATAATAATGAATGGCACTATAAAGCCCCCTCTGAAGACGAATATCAGAGGGCGTTGAGCGAGTTAGAAAAAAAAATTCATAAAAACCATGGCTGAAATTGTAAAAATTCAAGATACGAGGAGAATCTTTGTCAATACGCTGAATGAATTAGCGGAACATGATCCGAATATTATTGTCATTTGTTGCGATGTTGGTTTCAATTATTTGGATGATCCTAAAAATAAATTTAAAATTCTCAATTTAGGCGTAACCGAACAAAGCGCGACGACAATTGCCGCTGGCTTGGCGCTGTCCGGCTTTAAACCTTATTTGTACAGCATGATAAATTTTGTTCTTTTCAGACCATACGAAGCAGTAAGGAATGCCGTCTGTTTGCATAACGCAAACGTCAAAATTATCGGAGTTAAGGGTTCAACTTCTTATCATTTTCTTGGCTTTTCTCATAATTTGATTCACAAAGAAGAAGATATAAAAGTTTGTAAAAATATGGGTCTAAATTATTATATTCCACAATCCTTATCTGAAGTAAAAGACGTCATAATCAAATCATACAACGACCAAAAAGCGGCATATATTAGATTATGAAAAATTTGAAACTTCGTTCGGCATTTGCGGCACGCGGCCATCAATTCAGAACAAAAAATATTTCAAAAAGGGCGCAAAAGATTGTTATCTCTCCGATAAAAGAGATGTCAATTTTGGCTGATGAGTTTGAAGAAAGGACAGGCGTAAAAATCGTTTCTTTTGGTCAGGGCATTCCTTATTTTGATACCCCAAAATATATCAAAAAAGGAATCAGAGAGGCGTTAAAAGAAATTAGTACGGCAAAATATACGCTTGAGCCGGGAATCACGGAATTAAGAGAATTGATCGCCAAAGACCTTTTTCTTTCCAAAAATATATCCGGTATTCAGCCCAAAAAAGAGATAATGGTTACTGCTGGCTGCCAGGAAGCGGTTGCCTGCGCTTTACTTTCAACTATTGACCAGGGCGACGAGGTTTTGCTTTTTTCTCCGGGATTTGCTTCTCATATTGAGCAGGTCTTGCAATTCGGCGGCATTCCCAAATTTGTACCCTTAATTGAGAAAGATGGCTGGCGATTAGAGATGAAGGAATTAGAGAAAAAAATAACCAAAAAAACAAAAGTTATTCTTTTCTCAAATCCTTCTAATCCGACCGGCGTTGTTTTGAGCAAAAAAGAAATAGAGGGGCTTGTTAGGATTGCTAAAAAATATGATTTGATTATCATTGCCGATGAGACCTACGACTTTCTTGTTTATGACGGAGTGAAGCATTTTTCTCCGGCATCAATTTCCGCCATTCGCGACAGAGTTATTTTGTGTTCCAGTTTTTCAAAAAGATTTGCTTTGACTGGGTACCGAGTAGGTTATGCTTTTTCAGATTCCGGAATTATTGACCAGATGCTGAAAGTTCACGACGCCTTGGCCATCTGCGCCCCGGCCATATCCCAGAAAGCGGCTCTAGCCGGTCTCAAAGGACCGAAAAAAATCGTCGCCGGACTTGTTGACAAATTTAAATTTAACAGGGAATTGATGTGCGGCGAATTAGACGAAATGAAGGATATTTTTGAATATCAAAAACCAATGGGCGCTTATTATATTCTGGCGAAATACAAAGTTCCCAAAATTAATTCTTTTGAACTTGCTTTAAAAATTTTGAAAGAGGCGAAAGTGATTACTATTCCCGGAGCCGCCTTCGGCCCAACCGGCGAGGGTCATTTGCGGCTTTCCTTTGCCTGTTCGCCGGCCGAAATCAAAGAGGGTTTTAAGCGGCTTAAAAATTGGTCTAAAAATTTATGAAATATAAAGTTCCTTTTGTCAATCCTCAAAAGCAATATCAAGACCACAAAAAAGAATTTCTCAAAAAAATTGACGATGTTTTTTCGAGAGGCGACTTGATTTTGCGCCGCGATTTGGAAGAGTTTGAAAAGAAAATCGCCAGAATAGTTGGAACAAAATACGCCGTTGGAGTTAATTCCGGCACCGATGCTCTTTCTCTTTCAATGGAAGCGGCTGGCATCAAAGCCGGCGATGAAGTAATTACTGCGGCTCATACTTTTATGGCTTCTATTTCAGCTATTTACCATCAGGGAGCTAAATCGGTTTTAGTAGACGTCGGCGAGGACTTCAATATGAACCCGGATTTGATTGAAAAGGCAATAACTCCGAGAACCGTGGCCATTGAGCCGGTGCATTTGAACGGCCGGCTCTGCGATATGTCTCAAATAATGTCAATTGCCAAAAAACACAAATTAATCGTTATTGAAGACGCAGCCCAGTCCTTGGGCGCTAAATTTAAAACAAAAGAAGGCAAATGGAAAATGGCCGGGTCTTTTGGTTTAGCCGGTTGCTTTTCAATGTATCCTTTTAAGATTTTGGGCGCTTTTGGAGATGCCGGCGTTGTTACCACTAATAACGCGGAAATCGCCAGAAAAGTTCGTCTATTGAGATATAATGGCCAAGACCGTGAAAATAGAAAATTTTATTCTCATGGCTACACGGCGCTTTTAGATAACGTTCAAGCTGGCCTTTTAAACGTTAAATTAAAATATTTTCCCGGCTGGCTAAAAAGGAGAAAGGAAATTGCTGAACTTTATAAAAGGGGCTTAGAAAATATCAAAGAGGTAAAACTGCCCCATTTCTCCGACCCCCGCTTTTTTGACGTTTATCAAAATTATGTGATTCGGGCAAAAAATAGAGATGAACTGTCTGATTATTTAAACAAAAAGGGAGTTGAAACAATAATCTCCTGGCCAATTCCGAACTACAAACAGCCGGTAATGCAGCCCAATAACATTTTTTTGCCGGAGACGGAAAAAATCTGCCGGGAAGTTATTTCTCTGCCAATGTATCCCGAATTAACTGCTCAACAAATAAATTCTGTCGTTAGTTGTATTAAAGAATTCTACTCGCAATGAAAAAATTTTTAGATAATAAAAGAGTTCTGATTAGAATCATTTTCTTTTTGCTTTTTGACGCAATTTTTATCGCGCTTTCGGTTTATTTTGCCTTTCTTTTAAGATTTGAAGGTCAAATACCCAGCCGCTATTTTTTGAATATCGGTGGAATTATTTTTTTGGCCTCGCTCATTACGCTTCCGATTTTCTATTTTTTAAAACTTTATTCTTTCTCCTGGGCTTATGTCAGTACAGAAGAATTAATATCTTTGGCAAAAGGGACTTCCTTAGGGTTTTTACTTTTAGCCGCCTCCTTTTTTATTTTAAGAGGGCTTCCGGTTTTTACCGGTTTTCCCCGCTCTACTCTTTTCATTACTTATTTTTTTATTTTTATTTTTTGCGGAGGGATTCGTTTTTCAAAAAGATTCTATTTACAAATTGTTCGGACTCAAACCAAAGAAAATAAAGAAAGGACATTGATTGTTGGAGCCGGCGACGCCGGAGAGCAGCTTTTGAGAAGCATTATGGCTTCAAAAGAAAGTCATTATTTTCCGGTTGGCTTTATAGATGATAATCCGGCAAAACAAGGAATAGTCATTCATGGGTTAAGGGTTTTGGGGAAACTGAGCGACATTTCTCGTCTAACGCGGAGAGAAAGAATAAAAAACTTGATTATTGCTCTGCCTTCAGCCGGTTCTCGGGCTATTGGGGAAGCGGTGGAAAGGGGAAGAAAAGCCGGTCTTAGAAAGATAAAAATAGTCCCTCCTCTTTCCGAGCTCATTGGCGGCGAAGCTGACCTAGGAAATCTAAGAGAGGTTCGGATAGCGGATTTATTGGGCCGGGAAGCGGTTGCCATGGACACAAGAGCAATTGAGAATTTTATTCAAAATAAAACCGTTTTGATTACCGGAGCGGCCGGTTCAATTGGTTCTGAACTATGCCGCCAGGCGGCAAAATTTAGACCATCTCAACTTTTACTTTTAGACCAGGATGAAACCGGCATCTTTAACATTTCCGAAGAATTAGAAGATAGATTTCCAAAATTAAAAATTACCTCGGAAATTTGCGATATTCGCGACAGAGAAAAAATTGAGCGAATTTTTAATAAATTTCGTCCCAGTGTGATTTTTCACGCCGCGGCATATAAACACGTCCCGCTAATGGAACTGCATCCCGATGAAGCGGTGAAGAATAATATCTTTGGCACAAAAATAGTCGCTGAAACAGCTTTAAAATGGGGAGCGGAAAAACTTATTTTTGTCTCAACCGATAAATCGGTTAACCCCGCTTCGGTAATGGGAGCAACCAAAAGAGCGGGGGAAATGATTTGCCAGTCCCTTAATAAAACGGGGCCGACTAAATTTATTTCGGTCAGGTTTGGCAACGTTTTAGCCAGTCGGGGAAGCGTTATTCCTATTTTTGAAGAAAAAATTAAAAAAAGAGAGGCGCTTGAAGTTACTCATCCCGAAATGAAAAGATATTTTATGACATCAGCCGAGGCCTGTCTTTTAGTTCTGCAGGCCAGCCAAATGGGAAAGGGCGGAGAGGTTTTCGTTTTAGACATGGGTTCTCCAATTAGGATTTTGGATTTGGCCAAAGAAATGATTCGTCTTTCGGGTTTGGAACCGGATAAAGACATTCCGATAGTCATTACCCAGCCCAGGCCCGGAGAAAAATTTTTTGAAGAAACATTGACGGCTGAAGAAGGAACGGAAGCAACATATCATCAGAAAATTTTTATGGCAAAATTATCTGGAAACGTTGATGAAAATAAGTTGAATTTTATTTTGAAAAAGATTAAAATAGAAGCCGAAGCCGGAAATTCTGAAAATATAAAAAAGAACTTAAAAGAAATAATTCCAACCTA
>CAYZYZ010000057.1:0-4897 GCA_964482765.1 uncultured Candidatus Saccharibacteria bacterium
AAAATTCATTGTTAAGCTTCACTTTAAAACCTTTCTTGAAAAAATAATCCAAACCCGAATCTGTTTTTTCTTCAACTTCGGTAAAAGTATATGAATACAATTTTTTGAGAAATCTGATAAAATCTTCTGGTACTTCAATATTAGATATATTGTTGGTCTCTTCAGTCACCAAATGATAGCCTTCCATCACACCAATAATTTTACCGTCTTTTTCTATTCCACTTTCCAGCTCCCAAATGGGCGTCTTAGCATACATTTCTTCTGCTGTGTCTGATATGATTTGCCAAACAGATAGTATGTTTGAAAACTCTCCTAATTCATCGTCTGTCATGTTTGTTTTCGTGTCATATTCCTCAACTAATTTAGTTACAGGAATGGATAGAAAAACAAAATTCATGAAACCAAATATTGAGTTGAATGGGAATTCCCCTTTGCTGTTTTTTCCGAAGATGAATTTCCACACTTCATATGAGAATATATGCCTGTTTTGAGTCAGAAAACTGCTAAGTTGTTTTTTAAATAACTTCAAATCAACACTTTTCCTTTCAAATAATGGTGTAAACACTTGCAGATAATCCAAATAAAGTTCTGAAAGTAATTCAAAATCTAAGTTATAAATGTAACTTTTCCCTTTCTTGGTTTTTTTGAGAATACCATTTTTTTCAAATTCTTCAAAGTTTTTCTTGTTGTTTGAAGACCAACTGTAAAATTTGTTCCAGTCAACTTTGAATTTTTTGGACTTTTCCTCAATCTTTTTGAAATTTTCCTTAGTATCACGGATAGTTTTTTCATGCTCTGTTACTGGTTTTCGAATTTTTCTGAAATAATAACTCGGATAAAATGGTGTATTACATGAAGGGCAAACACGACGTTTGCCTTTTTCCCATTCTTTATAGATTTCACCACATTTGCATACAAAGAGCTCCTGTTTTCTCTCTTCTACCTCTCCGCCTTCAAAAATTGCAAATATTTCCCGCATTTCTCTCTTCTTTTCCAAAATTGGGATTAATAATATTGTTTGTTTTTCTGAAATAATATTATCCATAATATCATTTTTGAATTTATTAGATAAATAGTTAACTGTGAGTTGAATGGCAAAAAAAGTGATACCCGATTTGGACGAGAATGAGATTAAATCTTTGACCAGTTTCGAGCAGAAAATTTACAGATTGTTGCTGAGGGCACTTAAAAAGTGATTTATATGAAAATAATACTTGCCGGTGCTGAAAGCAAAAACCATGCCGACCTTTTGGCGGAGGAAAAGGTAGTCAACCCTATGATTAGCTTTGCCAGAATAAAAATTGTTGAGAAGTTCAGGGAAGTTTCGAAGCTATTCGACACAAAACTCATAGTTGATTCAGGCGCCTTCAGCGCTCATAACTTAAGAATTGAAGTGGGTTTATATGATTACTGCCACTTCATAAAAAGAGTCCATAAACACGTTGAGTTTTATTTCAATCTTGACGTTATATACAATCCTGTAAAGACCTCAGAAAATCAATTAAAAATGGAAAATGAAGGGCTGAATCCCATTCCTGTGTTTCATTACTATGAAAAAAATTACAAATTCGAATATTTAGAGGAATATTGTAAAAAATACGACCTTGTTGGTTTGGGGGGAATAGCATCCTCTACTATAAATTTTAAATGGCTTGATAAATGCTTCAAAATATTAAAGGAGCACAAAACAAAAGCCCATGGACTGGGAGTTGGTTCTCCGATAGCAATGAAAAAGTTTGACTGGTTCTCATGCGACACAACAGACTGGCTCAACGGTTCGACTAGGAATGAAGTGTTTGTTCCATGTAAAGATTTTTTGAAGAGGGTGAAAGCAAATCGACCTGAATGGTTGTATATTGCAAAGCCCATGATAGAACATCTTGGGATTTCCTACGGAAAATTAAATGAAGCAAGAGAACGCGACAGGCTGAACATACGTTCCTTCAAGCTTTTCGAGAAAAAACTGAATCAAAAGTCACATTACTGGTGTTAGATATGAAAGAAGAGAGAAAAATCATCCCAATCGACAAACTCAAACCAAATCCATTGCTCAGGAGGGAAAATGATTTTGAGGATGGTTATGACGGGGATTTGGGTCAGTCAATCGATGATGTCGGACTGCTCCATGCTCCGATAGTCAGACCAATGGATGAACAGGAAACGGAGTACCAGATAATTGCGGGGCACACCAGAATTGCAAGATTGAAGAGCAAAGGCGAGAAGGAAGTTGAGTGTGTGGTAAAATACTGCGATGATGTCAAGGCTATCGACATGGCAATTGAAGAGAATGAGATTGGAAAGAAATATCACCCGAAAGATTTTGGAAGAATACTTCTCAAAAGAAAGGAAATCTACCTGAAAGAGAACCCAAATTCTCAGCAGTGGGGAGGCGACAAATCCAGGCAGAGTGATAAGGGGTTTGTCAAATGGTATTCTGAAAAAACAGGTCTTAGTGTTTGGAAAATATACGAAGCGCTGGCAACCCAAAAACTGGATGATGGCATAGAAATCGGTTCAGAGGCAAATTCCGAAAAACAAAAATTGCCACCATCAAAAGCTGAAGTCATATCAAGGATTCCTGACAAGAATGTTCAGAAAAAATTGGCTGAAATAGCAATAAAAAAGAAGTTGTCGTTAGGGAAAGTATCCAAACTGGTTGAAAGGTCTGAAAAAGAAGATGACATTGCTGAACTTGAAAACATAGATGAGTGGTATGACACCCACAAAAACATTCTTTCTCATTCCAATGATTTGGAGAATCTGCTGAAGAAGCAAATCATATTCAAAATGCCGAAGATTGAAACGGACGAAGTTAGAAAAAGTCTGGAAAACTTGTCAAAATCACTTGAAGGCGTTTTAAAACATTTGAGGTGATGTAAAATGGAAAAAATAGTCGGGTTCTGGGATGATGAAACCATAGATGCAAAAATCAAGAGCAAGACACTGAAGGAAATAAAAAATAGGAAAAATCATCTGGAAGTTGTATTTCCAATAAAACTGACTTTGTTTGAATTTGGGGCAATAATAGAAGCCTTGATGTACTTCAGGAACAATTTTTTGGATTCAATATCAGATGAAATCGTCAGGCAGGTTTCCCAAGTAAAAGGCGATAATTTGTTGGTTCCAGTAGCAGTCTATGCACCATATATGATGTCAAAGATGGACAGAGAGAGCAAACTTGAGAACTGGAAAAGAATTTGGGAGATACCAGAAGAAGAACTGTACGGTGATGCAGATGAAAATTGAAGTTAGTGAGAACGATGTTACTTTGATACTGCTTCATTTGGGGTATTGGGGAAATAAAGATGATATAAAATTGTTCAAGAAAATAGCAAAACAAATGCCAAAGTATTTTGAACCGCCAGAATATGACACAGAAGATGAATTTCCAAAAGTTTTTAGTGAATAGAGTTATGGGTTTTCCTCTATTCTTCACCTTTTTTACTGATAACAGTCTAAATACTTCCTATCTGAAAGGTTGCTGATGAAGTTTCCTGCTTCGATACTGTTCTGTCATACCTTTGTACTTGCTTGGTACATATGTTGCATTGAATCCTGTCAAAAATTATAACTTCCCAAACACCAATAATCATTATGAGTTTACTGCTGATAGTTTTACTAATAATTGGAATCGTTATTGGTTTCTTTGTAGGCAAATACATCTATGACAAAGCCAAGTGGGAAGACAAGAGGAAGGTTCTTGATATTGAGTGGAAACTGAAACTTGAAACTCTTGAAAACAAGTACAAAAATCAAATTTTGGAACTTCAGAAAGATAGTGAAATGAACGTCAAAAATCTCATTCACGAGTGGCAGTTGAGGTACACCAGCGATTTGGCTGAAATAAAAGAACTATTCCAAAGTGCAGAGAAGTACATGAGATATGATGCAGTTAAGCGTTCCAAAAGGACTTTGTTGGGAAAATTGTGGGAGCAGGTCAGCCCTTACTTGCCCAAATTTCCATTCAGACCTTCCGACATGAAATTCCTTGGTTCTCCAATAGATTTTGTCATTTTCGACGGGGCATCGGAGAATGACATAAAACAGGTCATTTTTCTGGAGGTCAAAAGCGGGGACAGTAAGTTGAGTCCGCAGGAGAGGAAACTGAAAAAAGCCATTGAAGATGGAAATGTTTCATGGAAATTGTTCAATGTTGACAAACCAGAGGAAATGAGGGTACAGGAGCAGGGAAAAAAGGACGAAATGGAAGAGGAAGCCCAACCTCATGAAGTTTACAAGAACATTGACGACAAAATTTCATCCATCAAAACTCAGGAGCCTGAGTTGGATGATGACAAGTAGAAGTTTGATTTCATTAAAAATGGTTGAATTTTTTTCTTCCCAAATTTCAGGTTTGCAAACACTTTCCTTCAGTTCAATTAAAAGTATAATGTCACTTTTTTGAAAAAAATAATATATAATATACTTCTAATTGAACTGGGAAGATGGTTTTATTTCAAGGTTTTCCAACCAGTTTCACTTTTTTGGTGAGAGGAAATTTTTCTCCTGTGATGGTGACCAGACCCTCAGCCTTCATAATGTTCAAAACTTCTCTTTTGGTGTTTTCATCCCCCCTCACATTGCTAATCAAATTAGTGGAATTAACTTCTCCACTTTTTTTCAAAAATTCTTCAAAGTCTCTCTTGATTCTCATTTGAACCGTTGTGTATTTTGGTCGTTCACCGAGAATCAGCCCGTCAACCATGAATTTTATTTTCTCTTCTGCCTTCAGTCTGCCGTGTCCTTTCTCCTTTCCAAGTATAATCCAGTTGACATCACTCAGCCACGTCCATATTTCTCTTGATTTAATATAAACATCTTCGCTGATGTGCCTCCAGATAGAGCCACTAAGCATGTTCACATCTGCTGTTCTGAAAGTTTCCTGAACCAGTTCCAT
>CAYZYZ010000058.1:0-4626 GCA_964482765.1 uncultured Candidatus Saccharibacteria bacterium
CCATCTCAACTCACCTCGCTTTTTACTGCTTCTTTCTAGAAAACTTTTTCTTTTCCATTCTTCTTTTCCATTCTTCCCATTTTTGCTCTTCCATTTTTGGAACCAACCACCCTCTACAGAGTAGATAGAATCCACCCATTAACAATACAAGTAAGGTCCCGGCAAAAGTCCCAAGCAGAGGACGTGTTTCCAAAAATTTATAATTTACTAATAGAAAAATGAAAAACAACCATAAACCGACAATTACGAAATAGAACAGAAAATCATATCGGTTTCTATAAAACCACGTTGTATCTTTCATCTCAACTCACCTCCAGTTTGGTTTGTCAACGAACGATTATAAAATTATAGCAAGCATAGCAAAGCTATGCAATGACTAATTTCTGATATCTAATTTCTAAACAAATTCAAAATACAAAATTTAAAATTATTTGGATATTTTTCTTTATCATTAAAAGTAACCGGACAAACAAAAAAGCGATTTCTGCCAAACAAAAAAGGAGCTTTAAGTTCCTTTTTTGTTTCTTATCTCAAGTTTTTTTATCTTTCTTCTCTTGGTTTAGCAACATTTACTTTGATGTTTTTGCCACCCATTTCTTTTCCGTCTAAAGCAGAAATGGCTTTTTCGGCATCAGCATCGTTAGCGAATGTAACGAATCCAAATCCTTTAGAACGATTGCTCATTCTGTCCATAATTATAACCGCTTCTGTAACTTCTCCGAATTCTTTGAACATATCGGATAGGCTTTGGTCGTTAACATCATAGGAAAGATTTCCTACGTATAGCTTGTTTTTTTCCATTTTTAATCCTTTAAATTTATTTCCTTTTATCGACCCCGCTTGCGATCTCGGGGCACTATTTTTTAGATAAGTATCCACGTACGATTCACCAAACTGCGAAGAGTATAACCTATTTTATGAATTATGTCAACCCCCTTTTTATGCCCTAAATCCAACTCTTGCCTGCGGAGCGTCTGCTTCGTCTATTGGGTCGAAATTTTTTTCATAGTTTGAAACATTTTCCTGTAATGCTTTCAAAATTCTTTTCATATGGCCCGGGCTTGTAAAAATCCTGGCCACTAAAGAGCCCTGTGGCGGAAACGCATTCATAAAATCTAATACAAATTTCTCTTTTGTATGCCCGACAACCATATTGTTGGCATAAACCCCGCGGGATATTTTAGGGTCTGCCTGAATTTGCACCTGCTGTTGATTTGGCTGTTGTTGTTCCATTTTTTTCTAATTAACTAAAATTATTGTAGCTCTAAAAACGCCAAATAAGCAAGGACCTGTTTTTAATTGTAGCCTCTCAAAAAAGTGCTCGCATTAGTATTTCCTGCCTCTTAAAAAACCGCCCGGAAAAATTTTGTTAAATATGCAAGCATCGATAAAAAAGTGTTAAGAAAATTAGCTTGTTTTGAGCGTATTGTTCCTCCGGGCGTAGTCCTACGGACGGAGTCCGAAGGGACAAAAAGGAAGCAATCTGCCAAGTCGAGCGAGGCATCGTGTGAACTAATGCGAGCGAGACCCACCGGGCAGAGCCGCCGGCTAGAAGCCTCTGGCTGGTAGCCCTATGGGCGGAGCCTTTAGTTCAGGTTTCAAAGCTTTGAACGCAGTGTTTTTCAGCATTTTCGAACCGTGTGCTAGCCTTTGGTACTTTCTGCAATGAGAAAGTACAGAAACAAATTTTATTAAAAGAAGCGGTCGCCGTCCTTCGACTATGCTCAGGATAAAAAGGCGACCGCTCATTTGTCATTTCCCTGCCTGCCGCAGGCAGTGAATTTGGAATTTGGATTTACCTTCCTTTACTCTTTCCTTCAATTAATTCCTGCGTTATATTCTTCGGCACTTCTGCATAGTGGTCAAATTCCATTGTATAGTTGGCGCGGCCGGAAGTTATAGAACGAAGCTGGGTGGCATAACCAAACATCTCACCCAAAGGAACGAAGGCATCAATAACTTTCATCGCGCCCCTCGAGCCCATATTTTGAATCTTGCCTCGCTTAGAGTTTAAGTCGCCCGTTGCATCACCCATAAATTCTTCTGGAGTCACCACTTCCACTTTCATTATCGGCTCCAAAATTACGGGCTTGGCTCTTTTGAAAGCACTCTGCAGAGCCATCGAACCGGCAATTTTAAAGGCAATTTCCGAAGAGTCTACCGGGTGGAAAGAGCCATCATAAAGAGTGGCTTTAAGATCAATAACCGGATACCCGGCAATAACTCCGTTCTCCATAGCTTCCTTAACACCATTTCCGACAGCTGGAATGAACTCTCGAGGGATGACTCCGCCGACGATTTTGTTTACAAATTCGAAACCCTCGCCTCGCTCTTTGGGTTCAACTTTAAGCCAAACATGACCGTATTGCCCGCGACCGCCGGTCTGACGAATGTACTTGGCTTCGGCTTCAGCGGCTGCATTAATAGTCTCTTTGTAGGCAACCTGGGGCTTACCGACATTGACGGAAACTTTGAATTCCCGCTTCATGCGGTCAACGATAATCTCTAGGTGAAGCTCGCCCATACCGGAGATAATGGTCTGACCGGTTTCTTCGTCGGTTTTGATTCTAAAGGTTGGATCTTCTTCGGCTAGACGAAACAGAGCAATGCCCATTTTATCTTGGTCGGCTTTGGTTTTGGGCTCGATGGCAATAGAGATAACCGGCTCCGGAAAAATTATAGATTCTAAAGCTATAGGATGAGCCGGGTCACAAAGAGTGTCACCGGTTGAGGTGGCTTTAAGTCCTACGGCGGCAGCAATCTCGCCTGTATAAACCTCATCTACATCTTCCCGATGATTGGCGTGCAACCTGACAATTCGGCCAATTCGTTCTTTTTCGCCGGTGGTGGTATTTAAAATATAGGAACCGCTTTTCAAAGTCCCTGAATAAACGCGGATAAAGGCCAGTTTACCCACAAACGGATCGGCGGCGATTTTAAAAGCCAGAGCAGCGAATGGCTCGGTGTCGGATACTTTTACTTCTATTTCTTCCTCGGTTTTGGGGTCTTTGCCTACCAAGGGCGGAACATCCAAAGGTGATGGCAAAAGCTCAATTATTTTATCTAAAAGAGGCTGGATGCCCTTGTTTTTTAGAGCTGAACCGCCCAATACTGCTACAATTTTGTTGGCGATAGTGGCTTGACGCAAGGCTTTGATTAGCTCTTCTTCGGATATTTCTTTACCGCCAAGATATTTTTCTAAAAGCTCATCTGAGGTTTCGGCGATTTTTTCCACCATTTTATCGCGGTATTCTTTCACTTTGTCTGAGATATCCTGCGGCACTTCCTGCTCTTCGTAGGTTGCGCCCTGTTCGTCGAGCCAGATTAAAGCTTTGTTTCTTACAAGATCAACCACGCCTTTAAAATGAGCTTCATGACCTATGGGAAGCTGAATAGGAACAGCATTGGCTCCGAGTCTGTCCAGAATAGACTTATAAGACTTATAAAAATCGGCGCCCATTCGGTCGAGCTTGTTGATAAAACATATTCTGGGAACATTGTATTTTTCGGCCTGGTGCCAGACTGTTTCGGACTGAGGTTCTACCCCGGCTACGCCGTCAAAAACAACCACGCCGCCGTCTAGAACCCGGAGGGAGCGCTCTACTTCCACGGTAAAGTCCACATGACCGGGGGTATCGATAATGTTTATGCGGTGCATTTCATTATAAGGCGGATTTTTTGGCTGCCAGAAAGCAGTTGTAGCCGCAGAAGTAATGGTAATACCACGTTCTCGCTCCTGCTCCATCCAGTCCATAACCGCCTCTCCTTTGTGCACCTCGCCTATTTTGTGGGTTTTTCCTGTATAAAAAAGCACGCGCTCGGTAACTGTGGTTTTTCCAGCGTCTATATGAGCAATAATGCCAATATTCCTCACTTTTTCTAAGGGATACTCACGGGGCATAAATCTCCTTAAACTCTAAATACTAAGCACTAAATTCTAAACAAACTCCAATGTCAGAAATCACAAATTCCAAACTGTTTGGAAAATTAAAACATTAGGATTTAGAATTTGTTTAGTATTTCGGATTTAGATATTAGGATTTTAATTAAAAAGCGCCTCCTGGCGTCTAATTTAGCATATTATAAATTAAAAACTATTTCAAGTATAAAAAATAGCGAGAGAGCTAAGAACTTGTTGTAAAAATTATGTACAAAGACGTAAATGAATGATGAGATAAGTTCAATGCCCAATCGCTAGTTAAAGTTTTGGTCGGCGCCGAGACAGGTCCCCCTATAAATCTAATCTAGCAGGTGCGCTAACAATAAAAGTCGCCTCGGCGCCGGCGTATGGGCCCACTAAAGCATCACAACAGAGAAACTGTGTCCAGACCAAAACGGAACGAGTAATAAAACACAGGATCTCCTATGCTAAAGCAGGCCCATATTTAGCCCAAAGACCACAAGGAACTTAATCGCTTGCAGTCTCCGGGAAAAATTTGCCAGAAGACACAACTCATATGTGACCTCCCCGAAACATATAAGTTACTCCTATTATTTCTGGAGCTGGTGCCCTCCGGCAAAGGAAAGTCAATGAACTAGACAAAAATTATCATGAAAAAATTAGTTTGTCAACATTTTTTAATTAAAAAAGAGGAGCTTTTTGCTCCTTAAGCTGTGACATTTTGA
>CAYZYZ010000059.1:0-4406 GCA_964482765.1 uncultured Candidatus Saccharibacteria bacterium
AATTCGCGATACGCGAATCAGTCCGCCCATGGGGATTATTTTGATTCCCTTTTTCTCCAATTCATCCAAGAATAAATTCATTCCCAAGGAATCGGAAGAAATATGACCAGCCACAACAACATTTATATTATGCTTCTCCGCTTCCTCTTTATAATCTTCGGCCATATGCATAGAGATAATGGTTCCCACGCCGGCATTTGCTAATTTTTCGTAGAGTTCTTTGGCTCCAGATGTGCCACCAGTAATCTCTAAGGCAGCAATTTTACCGGCTCGTCTTTCCGGAGCTCCGATGAAAATCATCGGCCCGGCATTGTCCTTTAAGGCTTGCTTATACTCTGGAATTGCTTTTAGGAATTTCAAAATATCTTCCAAGGTTTCCGGCTTGGCTTTGTCCAATTCTTTTTGAAGAAAGTTATAAACCAAATTATCAGAAACCGTATGAGTACACATTAAGGGAATTTTCAAAAGATTTGCCGCATCAAGCGCTCGATTATGGTTTATAGGATTAAGGCATCGCTGAATCTCAGCCACTCTTTTTGATAATAGCCCTTCGGCGATATTTATTGGCACTCCGAATTTATGCATAATATCGGCTTGCAGACCGACAACTTTATAAAGCGCAGCCAGTGCCTTTCCTTCTGGATGATGGGCGATTATCAAATCAATTGATTTACCTTTCTCATTTAATCTGTCAGCTAAAAGCACACCGCTCTCGTCTATATCAATACCGGTCATGATGGTTTTTATTTGGTTTTTGAGGTCGCCGGCAAGAATTCTGGTGTCAGCATAAGGATTTTCAAACTGCTCCTTATCAAACTCTTCTTTTTTTTCTTTGTCCAGCTTCTCATAAGCTTCTTTGGTTTTTTTGAGCCTCTTTTCAACCTCTTTTCTGCCTATAGGATCAGCGTCCATCCCCATTTTAATAGCCAATTTGTAAATCTCTTGAATAGTCATAAATTTTTCTCCATTTATTTCCTGTTTACTGTTTCCTGTTTACTGTTAACTGAACTCATTTCTTCTCAATTATCTTATCGATGATGCCGTATTTTTTGGCATCTTCGGCAGACATAAAGAAGTCTCTCTCGGTGTCCTTTTCAATCTTTGCTAATGGTTGACTGGTGTGTTTGGCGAGAATCTCATTAGTTTGAGTCTTTACTCTAAGCATCTCTTTGGTTTGAATTGCCACATCTGTTGCCTGACCTTCAGCGCCGCCCATGATCTGATGAACTAAAACTCTGGCATTAGGAAGTGAGAATCTCTTGCCTTTTTTACCAGCAGCCAAAAGAAGCGCTGAAGCAGAAGCTGCCTGACCAACACAAATTGTAGAAACATCCGACTTTATGTACTGCATGGTGTCATAAATTGCCAAACCAGCCGTTACCACGCCTCCAGGACTGTTAATGTATAAGTTGATGTCTTTTTCCGGATTTTCACTTTCTAGAAAGAGAAACTGGGCAATAATCAAATTGGCGATCTCGTCTGTAACTGGAGTGCCAATGAAGATTATTCTCTCCTTCAAAAGCCTGGAAAATATGTCATAAGCTCGCTCGCCGAACTGCGATTTTTCCACCACAATCGGCACAAGCTGACTAGTAATATTTTTATTCTTATTATTCATAATCATCTCCTTTATTATACTTTTTTCTAAGTTCAAACTTATATAATTTTTAATTTCTAAATAATGTTCAAATGTTTTAATTTTTAAAAATTGATTAATTGAAAAAATTATTTATAAAATTACAAAATTAAAAATTTTGAATTAACGCTTTGCGTATTCCAACAACCTGTCCACTGTCTTCCTATTTCTCAAAACAGTCTTAATATACCTTTTTACCTCGAGAGATTCAAGATTATGCTTAGAAGCCTCTTCGCTGCCTGTCTTTTTAACTTCTTCTCTGGTTTTTTGTATTTCGGTTTCTGTCTCTTCATCCGAAACCTCGATATTCTCAACTTCCGCAACCTTGTTCAAAACAAGACCTACTTTAATGCGTCGTTCGGCATCTTCTCTTAAATCATCTTTAAGCTGTTCCTCGGTTTTTCCTAAGTGCTCTAAGTAGCGTGAAAGTTTTAAGCCCTGCTTTTCGAGTTTCTGCTCTAGGTCTTTTTTCATCTCTTCAATCTCCTCACCTATCAAGACTTTGGGTATCAGAACCTTTGCCTTTTCGGTAGCCTGCTTTATAACTTCGCCTTCTTTCCTAATGTGTTCTTCGTGCTCCTTCTGTTTTTTAAGAGCGGTTTTGATGTCTTCTTTGAGCTCGTCTAATCTTTTATCGGTTCCCCCAGAGATTTTTTTCACAAACTCGTCATTAATTTCTGGCAGTTCCACTTTTTGAACTTTAAGAACCTTCAGCTTAAAGTGGATATTTTGACTAACCAAATCTTTTTCGTAATAATCTTTTGGGAAAGTTATATCAAATTCTTTTTCCCCGCCTGCCTTGAGCCCGATTATGTTTTTTTCAAAATCTTCCAGAAGAACCCCTTCGCCGGTTATAAACGGATGGTTGCGGCTCTTAAGCTTTTCTAGCAAGATGCCGTTTTTCGAACCGTCAAAGTCTATCTCTACCCAGTCGCCTTTCTCAACTTGACCTTCCTTGGGCGTGAGCTTGGCTTCTTTTTTTTGCAGACTCCTTAAAACCTCGTCTACTTCAGAGTCTTCCACTTTTATTTCACGCTCTTCAATTTTTATATTCTTGTAATCTGAAAGTTCAACTTCTGGAACTACTGCTACCTCGGCTTCTATCTCTGCAGGATTGCCGGGAGCGAATTTGGTGACTTTAATCTCGGGTCTGCCAATGGCCATTATCTTTTCTTGAGAGATTGCTTCAACATAAGCATGCGGAACCAAAAGACGAATAGCTTCCTCATGAACAACCTGAGAGCCGACCTTCTGCTCCACTAAATTCGGCGGAATGTGCCCAGACCGAAAACCCGGGATATTTAAATTTTTGGAAAGCTCGACATAGGCTTTTTTAAGATATTCATCAACTTTTTCTTGAGGAACTTCAATTTTTAGCTTTACTTTGCTTTCTGGAAGTTTTTCTATTTCTACTTTCATATATCTATTTTACCAAAAATTGAACTAAATAAAAAGGCAAATAGCCCTAAAAATATTTGAAATCGTGATTTGATTTTTGATCTTTGATATTTGATTTTTGATTTTTTTATGGTGGGTTCGGAGGGACTCTCAGTCGCTTACGCTCCCCATAGGGCTTCCGCCCTCTGGCGCCCCGACCTGGGTCGGGGCTGTCACCCCAAGCGGGGAAAATTCTTTTCCCCGACCCCCTTTTGGTTCGAGTCTCTCCGAAGAAAAAATATTAATTTTTAATACTTGGTGGGTTCGGAGGGACTCGAACCCTCAACCAATGGCTTAAGAGGCCACTGCTCTGCCAATTGAGCTACGAACCCTAATTGTTAAAAGTGCTGGACGTGCCCTACAACCTTGGCGTTAAGAGTGCCCTGCTCTACCAATTGAACTAACGGCCCACTCTTTTTAATTCTAATTATGTCTAAAATTTGAAATTTTTACTTTTTACTTTGAAATGTGGTACGCCCGAGAGGACTTTCAGTCGCTTACGCTCCCCATAGGGCTTTAAGCCCTCTGGCGCCCCGACCCAGGTCGGGGCTGTCACCCCAAGCGGGGAAAATTCTTTTCCCCGACCCCCTTTTGGTTCGAGTCCTGCTTATAAATTCTTATCTGGGCTTTATATTTTTTACTTTTTAATTTTTACTTTTTACTTTGAAATGTGGTACGCCCGAGAGGACTCGAACCTCTAACCTACAGCTTAGAAGGCTGTTGCTCTATCCAGTTGAGCTACGGGCGCATATTAGAATTATATATTAATGTAAAAATTTTGCCAAAAAAAGAGAGAGCAAGACTGCTCTCAGTGTTGTTGTTTAAGAATGATTAATGCGTGCGTGAGGATTTAACTTTTGAAAAATCAAAATTCTTTTTATATAGATCGATGATAGCGTCTATCAAGGTTATCAAAGTTACTATTTCTTCTCGACTTTCTACTGCTGAAGCAGATTCAAGATTAGCTATGATTTCTGCTGTTCTTTCAATTTTTTTGGGAATATTTAACCTGTCTAAATAATTAATCCCGATCCCTCTTACGATGCGTAGTTTTTCTTCATTTGATTTGCGACCTAGCAAGAAGCCTATCTCGAGAACCGCCTCTTTTTCCCACAGTTCATTGGCTTTTTTTTGCATATCTCTGTCAAAAAATCCGGCTTTGGAAATCCGCTTTAAGGCTTCATTGATTCTGGAAAGTTTTCTAAGTTTAGTATTTTTAACATTGATATTTGGTAATACTGAACATTGTGGATCTGGCATATCGCAACCCTCCTTTGTCAAGGTTCTCTTTCACTTTTAATTTAATACAAGGTGTTCGCTAAATCAACAAGCT
>CAYZYZ010000060.1:0-4362 GCA_964482765.1 uncultured Candidatus Saccharibacteria bacterium
GACATCCGATATCCGACCATCTAAATCCAAAAGCCGCCAAGTTTTCTTGGCGCGCTCTCGCAATATCTCTAATTTTTTTAAAAGATTCTCCATAATATTTATTGTCCCCCACTTCCCTCATCCCCTGCCCTTCTCCCTTCGGCTGCGAGCCGAAAGGAGAAGGGAGCTAATTTAACTTGTTTTTTTATTTGAAAATGTTTAATGATCTCCCCTCGCCCGCGACGCCAGGAGCGGGAGAGGGGCCGGGGGTGAGGGAAAATCCGCGGGAGGGAGTTAGAGGGGGTAGGGGGGAGCAAGATTACTTAAAAATTACCTTCTTTTCAAAAATTGTCTTCTTTTCAAAAATAATCGGGCTGATTTGGCAGCTGATTTCCGTACATAAACCATCGCAAGTACTAGTGGTTCTGGCCGTCCAGGCGCAACCGCAATAACCAACATCACAGGCGCCGGTACATTGATCAGTAGTTTGACCAGCGCTTCCATAACGATCAGCCGCGCATAAACCATCGCAAGCGCTATTGGTTTTAGCCGTGGTACTGCCGTAATAACCGGCCGCGCATTGTCCCGTACAGGCAGAAGTGGTAGAACCGCCAGAGCCATAAGTCCCGGCCGGACAAGCAGCCGTACAAAAACTAGTAGTTCTCACACTTTCAGCTGTACCATAATATCCTGCTAAACATGCACCAGTACATTGATTAGTTGTCAAACCAGTAGTAGAACCATATCTACCGGCCGCGCATAAACCATCACAGCTTGAAGTAGTTCTGGCTGTATTACTGCCGTAATAACCAGCTAAGCATTGTCCTGTACAGGCAGAAGTAGTACTACCCCCAGTACCATAAGTCCCGGCAGGACAAGCAGTTTGTGAATCACTATCTTCTCCTGAATAATATCCAGCAGTAGTAGCTGTACAAGAACCACTGGTATAATAACCCCCATCACATAACCATGATGTAGTGCCTGATGTAGCCCCTCCTTGACATTCATTATGAGTTACTGTAACACCGTTACTACCTACAGTATAACCAGCGGTACCACTTCGTCCACAATAACCAGCAGTTGCACAATATTTATTTGATTCACCATCATCTAAAGCACAATTATTACTTGTACAATCTGCATTAGCAGTACAAACAGTTCCGTCAGCTTGAAGGGTGAATGTTATTGATAGATACGGTTCTTTGCCAGTATTAGCAGAATTTAGAAACCAAACATTTTCAGGTTGTGTTGGTTGAGAACTAATATAGTCCTCATTCGATATTGCCACCATTTTGAAGATACTATTTTTCTTTGCAAGAATAGCAGTAAGTCCATCGGCATTAAAATCAATTTGATTCCAAGTTGTTGAATATGAGGATGAGTTCCATGAGTTATTCAAAATAGTGCCTACATATGTTCCACTTGCCCGCCATCCATCGAGTTGGTCAAAATCTTCGCCAACAAGAGGATTACTATAATTTGATGTGTGAAGATAAATTGCAAAATCTGTCGTTGAATCATCGGAATAACCATATAGAAATAAAGAAGCAGTAGTTAGTGTAGCCATGTTAGGGATTGCAAAGGAAAAAAAAGATCTAATAACATAATAACCTGTTGTTTGACCAATTTGAATACTACCATCAGCAGTGCCAGCATTCGCGTTCCTTGCTGTTGTATAAGTAGCATTATTAGCATAGACACGTCCATCATTCGTCACCGTTACACTTGTCGTCGGGTCAAGCTCGATTGGATAAACTGCTCCAGCAGTATTTACTTCATAAGTTAAAATATCTCCAACTTGATTAGAAACAACAGGAACATTTTTACCATTAGCATCTTCTGCTGTTGGTGGAGGAGTTATAATTCCATCACCTTCTCTTGTCACCCTCCAACTAAATTCAGAAGGAGCAGTATTATCTTTTAATGTAATAATTTCCTTGACACCAATATTTGATGTCTCAATTTTAATTGTTACTACATCTGATTGCTCAAACAATGCTTCATATTCTATCCAGCTATCACCAACAAAAAACTTATAATTCCAGGGCTTGCCATCAAACCATGTTGCTTTGTAATTTCCAGCATCTACAAATTTATCATGTTTTCTCAAAGGATTTGATTTTGCAAGAGATGATATTTCCTTAACAGATGTATTAATTTCTTCATACTCTAAACTATCTTCATCAAAATAATATTTATTGCCTGCATAAATTTTTGCTGTAAATTCACCAGATTTACTGCCTTTAAACACTTGGGTATTGGCTGTTCTTTGTGACTTAATTTCCTCACCAGATTTACGTACTGCTATTTCTTCTGCAGATGTATTAAATTCTTTCACCTTAATTTTCTTATCAGGCAATTCTTCCATAACAGAATCTATCCCGCCTGCCTCCAGCCATTTTCTGTTTATTTTATAGCCATTATGAGCATAAGCCGTTTGTCCACCTGCCTCGCCTCCAGGCGAGCCGAATTCAAACCGCAAAGTATGACGGCCGGATTTTTTAGTCCAATGGACTACCTTGCCTATGCCAGCACAGTACCAGTTGGGATAATAAATTATGTCTCCGGCCAGAATCTCCGGATTTCTTGTTTCTCCATCGCAACTTAAGGAAACAAATTCATCGTCCTCAATCGTATCCTGGTTCTCGGGAATAATCTTTAAATCAGCTTGTCCTTAGGTGGTAAATTCCACTTCCCAATTCTCTCCCTGCTGGGGATGAGAATGGATATTTAAAATGTTAATTTCTATAGTGGGGTCTAAGATGACCGGATACTCGGCGTTTTTAAGCCAATTTAGGTTCGGTTCTATAACTAAAAGTCCTTCTTCGGTTAAAGTTGTTTTAACGTCTTCAACTGAACTTTTATTATTATCTCTGTCTATCATATAGGGAGCGGGAATAGTAAAAATCTTGGCTAATTCATCCCCGGCCTGGCCCTTGGGATAAAAGACAAAATCACCATTACTGATTTTTTCAAAATCATATTGATCCAGATTAAGCCGGTATTCAAATTTTTCCGGATGGCCCGGCTGTTTTAAAATAATATCTTCTTTTAATTTATCAGTCTGCCTGGTCTGCACTATATCGGTATTGTCATAAGCGTTAAGATATCTGACAATATTTTTTTTCTCCTGGATTATCTGCGCCGGTTTGGCATTAACCGGCTGGATGGAAAAAACGCGGCTAAAGCTGGTAATCAGCAAGGGCTGGTCATAAGTGGCCGGTGAAACTAGCTGGAAATAATAATCTACTTGATTATTATTTAAAGAAACAAGTTTAATAACGCCCAACGCGGCTAAAATAAAAACCGTTAAGCCGATTATATAGGGCTTAAGATTTACCTTATTTTCCCCGTTTATCCCGTTAGAAGTCTTACTTCTAATGGGACTTAGAGATAAATTTCTAACCCCGTTTAGAAATTTATTTCTAACGGGGCTAACGGGGTTAACTTTATTTTCGATTTTATTTTTTCCGCCAGAGATTGTTGCGCCAGCCAGGGGCTGGTCAGCCTCTGGCTGAGACCCGCCTTGGGCGGGCATGTTTTTTTCTTTCATCGCCTAAAAAAGTTAGCATAGATTTATAAGGATTTAGACAGCAAACCTAATCCCTAAGTACCTATTCCCTAATCCCTATTTCGCACAGCGAAATCCAATACTCTCGCTCACCGTGGTCGGCGCATAAGACAGGTCTAAACTGTAAATCCCGGCCGCCCCGCGGACAAAACCGCGCAACACATCATCGCTTGAACCAACCTTAATCTTTCCGATATTATTGTCTTCATTATTTAAATAGTAAGCTGGGGCGATTGCTAACCCTCTATAATCCAAAACATTATAATATTCCTGCCAATCGCCGCCAGCCAATTCTGGGCAGCCTTTCCCGGTTATGGTTTCATTTGTCCACTCCCCTATCTCTCCGGCCATTTCATAAACCACATTGCCATTAGTCAAACTAAACCCCGTATTCGCATATTCGCAATTCGTAGATTGGCATTCATTCGCATTATTAGCATTATACAATTGCAACCCCGCCGTTTCCTCATCTATATCATTAGCCGCGACTTTAATAATATTTTCCGCCATAGTCAGCCATTCATTTTCGGAGATTAAATGATAGCCGGAACCCAGACCCTGGCAAGCCAGTTGCGCTTCACCCTGCGATAAGTTAGTCCACACCTCATCTTTATTCGCATCATTCGCAATTTGTAGATTGGCATTCATTCGTAGATTAGCATTATGCTCCATCACACAAAAGCCCGGTAGAGTCCCATACTTGGCCGAGCCCGGCACCCAGACAAACCCGGTCTCGCAATAACCCTCAAACGCGCCAGCCACGACTTTGCCTTCCACGCCAATATCGCCCATAGTTTCATCAACCGCTTCGT
>CAYZYZ010000061.1:0-4159 GCA_964482765.1 uncultured Candidatus Saccharibacteria bacterium
TGGGTATATCTTCCCTCAGATGATGTATGTAAGAAGCGTGGTCAGCATGTGCATGTGTCAGGAAAACAGCTTGATATTCAACCTCCTCAGGCTTTCTGCCCATGTGTTTCAGGTAATCCTTCCTGTATAACCCCTTCAAATCAGGCAACAGTCCAAACTCAAAGAAATCACCCAATCCGTTGCACTTTCTCGGTTGCAAAAATTCAGAGAAGAACTTACCTGCTTGACCGAATGACATGCCGAAATCGAAAAACAATTTAGTCCCATTGTCCTCAAGGAGAATCTTGTTTCCGCCTATCTCGTTAACTCCCCCATAAAAAGTAAGTTTGGTCATATGATAATATTTCAATTCAAAACTAAAATTGTTATGTATGGCGATAAAGACTGTTCTATTTGACTTGGACAACACATTAATGGACTTCATAAAAATGAAAACCGAATCTTGCAAATCAGCATTAGATGCAATGATAGAAGCAGGACTAATCATCGACAAAAAAACTGGTCTAAAACAACTAATAGAAACTTATTTTAGAGTAGGTATAGAATCGAACATAGCTTTCACGGAATTTCTGAGAGAGCAAGTTGGAACAGTCGATAAAAAAATATTACAATCAGGTATAGATGCTTACTTGAAACGAAAACCCGATTTTGTTAAACCATATCCATATGTTTTAGAAACACTTGAGTTTTTGAAGGGAAACAGGATAAAAATTGGGATGGTCACAGATGCACCACGAGAAAAAGCTATGTACAGACTTGAAAATTTGGGAATCACAAAATTTTTTGAAGTTATCATCACGTATGATGATAGCAAAACGAAGAAACCGGATGAACTACCTTTCAAGTTGGCAATTGAGAAACTTGACATAGAACCATCTGAAACATTGTTTGTTGGGGATAGTATTGAAAGAGATATAGAAGGGGCAAAAAGGTTGGGGATGAAAACATTATTGATAAGAGAACCAAGCGACCTGAAAAAAATCAAATCTCTATTATTCAAATGAATAAGTTAATCAAAAGGGTACTTTCCTTTACTCGCTAATTCTCTCCTTCCCCAATTGTTTATCCTGAAATAATCTCCATTTGGTTGTCTGTGATACTCATTTCCACAGGTACATCTAACGAATTCATAATTGGTTATTATAATTTGTGGGCATTCATGACACTTGAATTTTTTGACAGTCTTGAATTCCTTATTCATGGGAACCCTTTTAGAATATTAAACTTAAATATGGTTATCTTCCAATTAAAACCTCTTGTATGAACTCTTTTGTTATTTTCCCTTGTTTCTCGAAAACCCTTTTAATTTTTTCAATATCTATTTCCCAACGTTGTAGTTTCATGGCTAATAGAAACAGTAAACTATCTACTGTAATGAATGAAACATCTATACCGGTTTCAGATTTTATTTTTCTTAGAACACTTTCGGGTATGTCACCAAAACCACTTGAAATTAACAGAAAACTTATGTCACTTGCCCTATCCCTTGGTGAATCATATAAAAAATTTTTAATATACTCGATTATCGTCCTTTCTTCCCCAGCATTTATTTTAAAATCCTCCTTTCCTCTAGCTTTGCAGTCTATTAGGATAACATAAGGTTTTGACATACCATAACCATAACCTCTGACAATCAAATCAGCTGTTCTTCCCTTGCCTTGTCCTAGAAGTTCTACATCAAAACCAAGCATAATGAATAGTTTTTCAGTAGCACTTTCAAAATTCGATGGACTAGCTTCATTTTTAGACAAATTAACTATATTGGAAATAACTGGTGGGATGTAATCACTATATGTTTCTATCTTAATTCTTTCTCTCTTAATTTCTTCTTTCATATTTGGAGGTATTTCTTCTTGTTCTAACGTATAATATCTCCAAAAAACATGTTCAATAAACCAAAGGTTAATTTCTTTTTTTAATTTCTTTTCAAATAATTTTCTTATTTCTTCGTTCAGCTTATAGAACCCCTCATAGTAATCATCTAAATTATCTTTCTGTTCAAGTATTTCCAACTCCAAAAAGACCGTTTCTAATGAATTGTAAAATATTGGAAACTCGTTTGGTTTTTGAATTTGCCAGAAATACGATAAGAAAAATAATATAGATTTTGGTCTTGGTGCTTTCCTCTTATCAGGAACGTCCACAGATACTCCTTTCACATAATCAGATAATTTGATTATTTTTTCTTTTGCCTCATTTATGTTCAAAGGAACTTTTAATGTGTGTATCAGAACATTTTGTAGCTCGTTTTTGTCGTTAGAACATTTGTATAACTGGTTGAAAAACATCTGCCCATTGATACCACGAAAACCCCAAAGAGAATGTTTTTTATTTATACTATCTATTTTCTTTTTGAATGAATGTAAATCAATTTTTTCCTTGAAGAATTCATTCATAAGAAGTTCATTAATTTCAATTATTACTTTAGTTCTCAAATCATCAAAATCTTCATAGAAATAATTTTCTTCCTGATTGACTATTTTTTGGTCAGAATCTAAAAAATCATCAAGAATATTAAAAACAAGACTTTCATTCTTTTCTAACATGATTAGAATTAGGAGGTTTAGATATAAAAATCAATTCAAATTCTCTTAGCTCTTTGATAAGCCAACTTCATCTGCTTCTTTGAAAAACCTGTCGCTACACCTATTATTTCATGGTATTCAAGGTAGTTTTTCAGGATTTCAATCTGTGCTTTCTTTGGGTCTTTCAGTTCGTGTTTCAAGATTTCAGTTAATATTGAATATTCTAAAAACTTATCCAAACCGCACCTGTCAACCATGTTTTTGAAAGTCGGTATAGTTAGACAGGACTCGTTGAACTCTATAACTTCATTTTCAAAATCCATTTGGATATTGATTGTAGGGTCTAGGTCAACCAGAGCAATTTTTGGTTTTGCAAATTTGAAGTTGGTTTTTTCAGATACTTTTTGAAAAGCTGATAAAATCTTATCTTTCATTATTAAGATTTAGATTTTCATTTACATAATACTTTTAGAGGAAATGTTATTATTGAGCAAAAAACAAATCTTTCTTAGAACATCTTTCATAGACAGGAATTTTTCGTGTTTTATTATTTTGTAACATGAAAGAAATGTATCATCCCTCGCTTCAAACAATTCTATATATTTTTTATTTTCATTACCAGAATTTGGGTTAAAGTTTTCATGAAAAATTAATACTGCACAAAAAGAGTTTTCCAAAGCCATATTATTTCTTTTTAACTCATCTAAAATATCAACAGTTTTTTTCACTTCTTTTTCAAGTTGTAACATTGATTTCTCAGATAAATAAGTTTTTATCTGGATTATACAAACCGCCTTACAATCTTTTTCTATGACTATATCTGGTTTTGGTTTGTTTTTTCTTTTCATATTTCTTATACTGAATCCTGTTTCATGGGAAATTGTTATTTCTCTATTTTTGAAGTATTTTGAAACACTTTTCGGGAATTTTTCACTACGGAAATGACCAAATTCCTTTTCTAAATATTTTTTAATAACCATGATTATCAGGAGTTCAGAAAATCCTGTGAAGTTTGTTGATGTGCCTTTAGTTTCTTTCAAAAACTCTGCAAGTGATATATATGTGTGATACAATCCTTGCAACCATTCGTTATTTTTGTCGGATTTTTGAAATAGCTTTTTAATATAGTCCTCCAATACTTTTGAGTTGAACCATTTTTGTGCATCCAAGTAAAATACATCTTTACATTTGTCCATATTTTCGTTCATACTTACTCTTAGCAACTTTCAAGATAAATATTACACGTATTCTACATACCCTGTTCTTCATAATACACGTAGTACAAATTATTCATGAGAAGATTAGAGAAAAAGAAGAGTGGGAAGAAAGTTGTTGTATGGGGGAAAGGTCTTGTCGTTTTTATAACAAAAGAGGCTAGAGAGCTTGGTTGGGATGACAGGACTATGTTGAGAGTGTCAGTTGAAAATGATGACGGGAAGAAATATATTAAATTGGAAAAACTTGGGAGGATTTAACTCAAACTTCCACATCCAAAAACAATGTTTTCTCCATACTGCTCATGCCGAGCATTCTCTTTAGCTTTGTTAATATTGGATTCATCTTCTCAAGCTCCTTGTAGTCTGTCTGAACTAGACCATCAAAATAAATCATCATTATCTCGGGTATTGATTTTT
>CAYZYZ010000062.1:0-1921 GCA_964482765.1 uncultured Candidatus Saccharibacteria bacterium
CTGATATATCTTTTCAAGTTTTTTGGTTTGTTTCTCAGCTGAGAAATTTTTGGCCAAGTTTTTTGATGCTCGAGACATCCTGCCATAAAGTTTCTGGTTTGTTAACAGCTTGTCTATTTTTTTTGCCATCTCCCTAGCGCTGGATTTAACCAAAAAGCCGTTTTTTTTGTCTTTCACCATATCAGCAATAGCTAAATCAGAAACCGCAACCACGGGAAGACCAGCCGCCATCGCTTCGGCAACAACAAGTCCCTGAGTTTCTGTTTTTGAAGAAAACACAAATATCTTTGAAGCTCTTAAGGCGGCGACAACCTCTTTTCTCGGCAGGTAGCCGGTAAGTGAAACCTTATTCTCGAACCCTTCTTTTTTGATTAAACTTTGCAATTTAGGTTTATGAGGACCATCACCGATGATTAATAGTTTCACCCCAGGAGTTTTTATTAATTTCAAAGATTTTATCAAAAGTTCAATATTTTTCTCCTTACCGAGACGCCCGACGAATATTAAAATTTTTTCTTGGGTAAGAATCTTATATTTTTCTCTAAAATTAGCTACTGCCCCCAAGTCTATTTTAAATTCATCCAGCTCTATGCCGGTCGGCAGTATCTCTAAAGGTTTTTTGACCCCCCAGAGTTTTAGATACTTTTTAATTTTTGTAGAAGGTGCAACTACCAGGTCGCATTGGTTGCAAAAATCCTTAGACAGTCTTTTTGCTATCTTTTTTGTTAGGCGGGTTTCCCAAATGTAGTGAACATACTCAGGATACAGAGTGTGATAGGTATGGACATAGGGAATTTTGAATTTTTTTGCCATCCAAAGTCCAAAAAGTCCGATGCTAAAAGGATCTTGAGAGTGGATAATATCGAGTTTAATCTTTTCTAATAGCCTTAGAGCTTCCAAAGAATAGGGTAGGGCAATTCGCATCTCCGGCTGGAAAATGAATTTTACCGAAGGGAAACGAATTATTTTTTTGGAATCTTTTTTTTGTTTGGGAGTTGGTGCAAATACAAAAACCAAATGTCCTCTTTTTTCTAATTCTTTTCTGTAAGATTCGATAGAGGTTACCACACCATTTATCTGGGGCGTATAAGTATCTGTAAAAAATCCTATTTTCATTTATTCGTCTCCCTCACATTCTCCATTTTTATATCTTTTTTTCTAAACCTCAACCGGCAGTAATCCCTCATATAATTAAATACGGTTTTGAAGAACCCGTCTTTGGCATATCTCCTGTAAGAGGTGATTACGACAAGGTTTTTTAAAAAAACTGTTTTGCCGATTTTTCTAAGTCTTAACGAGAGATCTAAATCTTCATAATAATTATAATTTTTCCTGAAGCCGCCAACCTTGTTGTAAGCCTCTTTTTTAACAGCCATATTTACACCAGGGATATTGTTGCCGAAATTTAAAATCTTATCACACAGAATCCAGATTTCGGAAATTAATTTTACTGTCAGCTGGTGTTTTGGAGAATCAAATTTATAAGTTCCGCCTAAAGCAACGATTCTTGAGTCACCCAGAAAGGTTTTAGCCATTCTTAAAAGCCAGTCTTTGGGAAGAATAGTATCAGCGTCTGTTGTGGCGATTATATCTCCTTGAGCTTTTTCAAACCCTGCTTTTCTGGCAGCGCCAATGCTTTTTTCTTTTTCGAAAACAACCTCGGCACCCATTGATTTGGCTACTTCTTCAGTTTTGTCCCTCGAGTCATTATTAACAACAATAACTTCATAAGGTTTGAGGGTTTGTTTTTTTAATGACTCCAGCGTTCTTCCGATATATTTTTCTTCATTGTAAGCCGGAATCACCACAGAGATTTTAGCCATACGTTACTTCCTTTAATTCTTTATAAAGCTTCTCAAATTTATCAAAACTTTTTTCCCGAGAATGATTTTTAGCAATTTCCAGACTCTTTTTGCCCATT
>CAYZYZ010000062.1:2021-4033 GCA_964482765.1 uncultured Candidatus Saccharibacteria bacterium
ATATCCAATCTCTTTTCTTTGTTAACCCTTCCTAAATAGAGAACTATTGGTTTTTGGGGTAGCTTATACAGGTTTTTGTATTCCTCTTTGGATTGCGGTGCTGGTTTGAAAATTTTTAAATCAACACCGTTTGATATGGGTTCAGAAGGAGTTTTTAGTCCGCGTTCTATTAGCATATTGACTGCTGTTTGAGTCGGTGAGGTTACAAAATTGCACTTATTGTAAAACTTGACTATCGATCTCCAAATCAGTTTGCTTAAAGGCTTTGACAAGATGTGGGGAATATTCAAAAGAGCATTCTCCGGCATAAAATGGTTGGTTCCCAAAACCGGGATTTTGTTTCTTAGGGCTGACCTTAAAACCGCTTGACCTATAAGAGCATTGTTGTGAATGTGAATTACGTCAGGTTTAAATTTTCTGATTATCTTGGGGACCGAAAAAAATGGCCAAAAGGAGATGCGGTAGCTCGGAGCCAAAAGAAGAATGTCAGATTTTTGCCGATAAATTATGGTTTTGCCGTCTTTTTCTACATAATCCCAATAGTGTTTGCCGGGTGCAATTATCCTTACCTCATGGCCTCTTTTTGCCATCTCCAAAGCTAGGCGTCTTTCCAAAACTGCGCCGCCGTCAAAGTTTGGCCAATAGCTTTCTGTAGCAAGTAATATCTTCATAATTTAGAAACGATACAAATAAATCGGAGCGTAATTTTTCATTTTTACTATTCTTTCGGGTTGCTTTCCCGGCAGTTTAAAGGCATAGCTTACCACTTTAGTCCCGCTTTTAAGCTCCTGCTTAAACTTCTTTTCCAGCCGCTCCATAGGTTGAGGCAGAAGATAACAAAAAATGCCCGAAGGAGTCTTAAGATTAGTCTTCCAAAAATCCTTCCAATAAATTCTAATTTTTTTATCCCCTCTAGAGAGAAGAATAATTTTGGAGTAAAGATAAGTTAGAGGGTTAAGCTCAAATCCTATTGCCAAAGCGCCTTTTTTTGCCACTTCTTTTAAAATTCTGCCGTCTCCTGAGCCTAAGTCATAATAAATTCTTCCCTTTTTCACTTCCATTAACTGGACCATTTTTTTCGCTGCTTTTTTAGGAGTGGGAACGCTAGGAGCGCCATAAAAACCGGAAATAAAAACAAAAACACCTACAAAAACCAGAAGGGAAATCAAAAGTAAATTATAGAACATACATTTATCCAGCACCTTTCATGAATAAACTATGTTTAATTAGTGATATTTTCTTACTATTATTATAACATAAGAATAGAACAAAAAAGGCTGTTTTGGCGATGGAATCAATTCACAAAAGGTGCTGGATTTATTATAAAGAGAAAGAGGTAAACAGAAAAGAGCTTTTAAAAAATCCCCGCATGGGGATTTTTTAAAAGCTCAGCCTATCTCTAAATCCGGCGGTTCCTCAGCCTTCCCCTTTTCTTGTTTTTCTTTATCATCCTCATCTTTCCAAGGACCTATATCTTTGTTAAAGGTTCCGTAATCCTCGGTTTTTATAGATTTTTCACTTGCATCAGAAGTTTGAGGCTCCTGTTGACTTGGGGGAGGTGTTTGAGGCTCTGAAGGTTGCTGTTCCTCTTCTGCTACTTTATTTTTGGAAACTTCCTCTTTTCCTATTTCATGTATAGCTTTGGTTTCGCCAGTATGCTCTAATTCAGGCAGATGTTCTAAATAATCTATGTCAATGATTGCCGCATAGGGTTTGCCATTTCTAGTTAGAATATAGAGGGTTTTTTCCTTTCTGGCTATTTCAACAAAGGTCTTTAAATCAGCAGAAGCTTCTTCTATAGGAATAATTTTATCTATTGGAACCTGAATCATAAGTTTATCCTTTTAACTTATCTCATTATCAGAAAAAAGCAGGAGTTTGTCAAACGGATTTCTGTACTTTTCACTGCCGAAAAGTACCAAAAGGCACCACGCGACTCAAAAAAGCTAAAAATTTTATTCAATTTGAGCTTCCGAATCTGAACTAAAGGCTCCGCCCATAGGGCTCTGCCC
>CAYZYZ010000063.1:0-3958 GCA_964482765.1 uncultured Candidatus Saccharibacteria bacterium
CACCAATTTTTGATGATAGCAAAAAATCATCATTGTCAATATCAAAACTATTTTTCTCTCTAGATTTTTTTCGATTACCTATCATATTTGGTGAGTGGGTATACGTAATACATAATTAATTGGTGTGGGGGCCCATAAAACTTATCATAAATTAAATATTGACAAATATTTTATATTTACTATAATGGTTATAGATCACGATGAGGGGACACACCTAAGGTTTCGTCCGAAGGTTAATGCCCCTCTTTTTTATATTGCAATCTATGTTTTAAATCATTCATATATACTATATCCGCACCAAACTTTCTTAATAATGAAGAATACTTATTTCTGTTTGGAATCATAAGTTTTAACAACTTTTTCTGGTTCTTTAAATATTCTATGAGGCAATAAAAATCACCATCGCCCGAAACAATTAACGCTCTATCATAATTCTTATATTCAATCATGGTATGTAAAACGAGCTCGGCGTCAACATTTCCTTTGGGCTTTCCATCTGGTTTTATTAGAGTAGGCTTAAATATAATAATATAACCATATTCTTGCAATGACTTGTACAGGCTCTCATTATGAGGAATGTAGCCAATAAATAAAAAGGCTTTTTCTATTTTGTATTTATCTTTTAAGTAAACTCTAAATTTTCGAAAGTTCAACTTCCATCCTAAATCACGAATAGATAAGTTTAGATTCTGACTGTCTATAAAAGCATGATAGGTTTCTTTTTCGTTTTTCATAATTTAATTTTATCATAATAAATTACATTAATTTTTTCTTTTGCTTGAGTTTCGGACATACATTATGAAAGTTAACAACTAACAGGAAACAGATAACGGTTAATAATTTTTAATTTTTCCGCCTTCGTTCCACTCCAGACGGACAGGCAGTTAATAACTTATTCCGAATAATCTTTTTCAATTCTTCTTTTGCTAAAGCAATAGGAACCTAATCTATAAAGAACCAGGGAAATAACAATTATTATAAAAAGCTGTGATTGTTCTCTTTTATTAATAAAGAAATCAATTAGTAAATAGACCAGAGAAGCAACCGCTAGTAAAAATATCGCTTTTAAAAGAAAGTCAGAAATATCCAAAAGATTAGATTTTCTAGTTCTGGCTCTTTCATTGTGCTTTACCAAAAGAATTCTTATCCCATAAATAATTCCAAAACCTGCAAAGATAAAAACTATAGTATCATTCATTTTAACCTTTTTTTTAATATATCGTTCACAATCTGGGGATATGATTGCCCTTTAGTCGCTCGCATTACTTGACCAACTAGGAAGCCCAGAGCGGCGGTTTTGCCTTTTTTATAGTCTTCTACTGATTTGGGATTCTCTTTAATTACTTTATTTATTACTTTCTCAATTTCTTCTGTACTAATCATTTTTATACCTTTTGCTTTAATAATCTCTGAAGCAGGTTTTCCCGTTCTAAACATCTCCTCAAAAATTTCTTTGGCAATTTTTCCTGATATCTTCCCTTTTTCAATCATCAGCAATAATTCCGCCAGTTTTTCTTCGCTAACTTTTGATTCTTTTATAGTAATTTTCTCTTTATTTAAAAGACCTAGAAATTCTGTTAGCATCCAGTTGGCTGTTTTTTTACCAGCTAGGGATTTTTCTATTTTTTGTTTCAATAATTTAGAGACGGCATTTTCGAAAAAATCTGCCAGTTCTTTTTCTGATGTTAAAACTTCCGCATCATAAGGAGAAATCCCAAATTCTTTTTCAAAACGAATTGCTTTTTCTACCGGCATCTCTGGAAGCTCTTTTCTAATTTTTTCTATGTCCCACCCCATTTGCTTAAATTTTAAAGGCGGGATATCTGGTTCTGGAAAATATCGGTAATCTTGAGATTCCTCTTTTGAGCGCTGGGAGATGGACTTTCCTTTAGCATCATCCCATCCTCTGGTTTCTTGAACAACTTTTTTGTTCAAAGATAAAAGTTCTTTTTGTCTCTCTTCTTCGTACACTAAAGCTCTTTCTAATGCTTTAAAGGAGTTCATATTTTTAACTTCTACCTTGGCACCGAGTTCTTTTATGCCCTTTTTTCTTAAAGAAATATTAGCATCAACGCGCAGATTTCCCTGTTCCATGTTTGCTTCCGAAACACCAAGGTACCGCAAAACAGAGTGAAGATTTTCGGCAAAAATTCTGGCTTCTTTGGGACTTCTGATATCCGGCTTGGTAACGATTTCTAAAAGAGGCGTCCCCGCTCGATTCAAATCCACCAAAGAATAATCTACTCCTTCCGGATGAACCAACTTGCCGGCATCTTCTTCTAAATGAACCCTGGTGATTCCGACTTTTCGTTTATAGTTTTTCTCACCATCCAAAACTTCTACTTCTACTTTGCCGTGTTCTGCTATGGGTTCATCATATTGGGAAATCTGATAGCCTTTGGGAAGATCCGGATAGAAATAATGCTTCCTGTCAAACTTTGTAAAATTATTTATTTTACAGCCTAAAGCTAAGCCCGCCTGAACTACCCAGAGAATTGCCTGCTTATTTGTAACCGGCAAAACCCCAGGCATACCCATACAAACCTCACAGACTCTAGTGTTCGGTTCCTCGAGTTTTAATCCGCGTCTATCCGCGTTGAAACCTGTCCCACGTAGCTTTAGCGAAGTGGGATCCGCGTTAATCTGCGATGCGATAGCATTAGGACATCGACAAAACATTTTTGACTTAGTATTTAATTGTACATGGATTTCTAATCCAATGACTGTTTCAAATTCCATTATTTAATTCCTAATTTGTTAAGTACTTCTCCATATTTCTCTAAGGCTTTTTGGGTTTCATGATAGCGGACATCGTCTTCTATTTCGTGAACTAGGCGGTTTCGGGTTTTGTGGGCATCCCAGAATTTATCGTAAGTATCACCCATCTCTTTTCTGGCTTGCTTAGCTTTTAGGGCTAATGTTTCGCCTGTATAGCCCTTTTTCTCAAGAATATATCCAACTAGTTTGTCGGCTTTTAGCAATGCGCTTCGCAGTTTGTTTATATCTCTTGAATCTTTAGCATCTTTAATCTGTTCCCATTGGTCCTCGATCGCTTTGTAAGAAAGAGTGCCTTTTTTAAACGGCTTCTGTCCCCTTCTACTTATAACAAAAAGCAACGCAAGCCCGAAAACGATTATCCCTATGTAAAAAATTACTATTATCATTTTTCTTCTATGGTTATTTTTTTAATTTCTATTTTGTTTTTGGGAGTAGATTTTTCGCCATTAGCATTTTCTACAACCTCCTGCTCGGCTATTTTATCTACGGTTTCTATACCTTCTACCACCTCACCAAAAATAGTGTAGTTTGGTGGAAGCCCGGGATTGTCATTTTGCATGATGAAAAATTGGCTTCCGTTGGTATCAGGACCTGAATTTGCCATTGCCACCGTGCCTCTTTTGTATTCCTTTTGAGGCGGTTTTTCGTCTTCAAACTTGTAGCCTGGACCACCTGTACCATTGCCTTTAGGATCGCCGCCTTGAATCATAAAATCCTTAACAACTCGGTGGAAGGTTAAACCATTGTAAAAACTATCTCGGGATAAAACCACGAAATTGTTTACAGTTTTTGGCGCATCTTTGGCAAAGAGCTTTATTTTTATTTTCCCAAAATTGGTATCTAGGATTGCGGAATAGTTTTTATTTTTGTCAATCTGCATTTCCGGATATTGAGAATACTGCCTCTCCCCTGTCTTATAGCTCTTAAATTTAAAAGTAAGTTTTTGATAGGCAAAATAACCGCCAAGCGCTGTCAGAAAAGCTACCAAAATAATTAAAGAATAAATAACAGTTCCCTTAATTATTTTTTTCTTTTTTTCTTTTTTAAGAGCTTTTTGTTCTTTTCTCCGTTGTTTTAGTTTTTCTTGTTTTCCCAATTTTACCTCTAGTAAAAAGTTAACAGTAAACAGTTAACCCGCCTGCCGGACGGGCAGGCAGATAACAATTCAAATTTTTGTTTT
>CAYZYZ010000064.1:0-3480 GCA_964482765.1 uncultured Candidatus Saccharibacteria bacterium
GATGTGCCGCATTTAGGTCACGCCTATACAACCATTGCGGCCGATGTTTTAGCGCGTTATTATAGAAAAAAACTTGGGGAAGATAAGGTTTTCTTTTTAACAGGCACTGATGAACATGGTTTAAAGATAATGCAAGCAGCAGAAAAGGCTGGTAAAGAGCCAAAAGAATTTGTTGATGGAATTGTGAAACGCTTCAAAAGTGCATGGCAGATTTTAAATATTTCTAATGACAACTTTATTCGCACCACTGACCAGAGCCATGAGGAAGCAGTTAAAGAAGTTTTGCAAAAACTTTACGATGAAGGATTAATTTATAAAGGTTCTTACCAAGCCTTATATTGTGTTGGTTGTGAACAATATAAGATGAAAAGCGAGTTAGTGGATGGGAGATGTCCTGAACATGCAACAGCACCTAAATTGCGATTAGAGGAATGTTATTTATTTAAAATTTCATCTTTTCGAGATGAAATTTTAAGGTCAATTCAGAGTGATAAACTCAAAATCGAACCAGTTGAGAGAAAAAATGAAATTATCTCATTTTTGAAAAGAGAAAAACTGCAAGATTTAGCAGTTTCCAGACAAAAGGAAAAAGTTTTTTGGGGAATTGAACTGCCTTTTGATAAAACTCACACTACTTATGTCTGGGTTGATGCATTTTTAAATTATTTAACTGGTTTAGGTTGGTCCAAAGGCAATAATTTTCAAAAATTTTGGCCACCTGATGTACAATTAATGGCTAAGGATATTTTACGAGTTCATGCCACAATTTGGCCAGCTCTACTGTTGTCCTTAAAGATTAAAGAGTTACCCAAAAAATTTTTTATCCACGGATATTTTACGGTTGGTGGCAAAAAAATGAGCAAGACATTGGGTAATGTTTTAGAACCAATTAAGCTTTCTAAAAAATTTGGAGCAGATGCTGTTCGTTATTCAATTCTTAGAGAATTTCCCTTTGGTGAGGATGGCGATATTTCTGAAGAAAAAATAAATAATAGATATGAGAAAGATTTAGGAAATGATTTAGGCAATCTTTTGCAAAGAACTTTGGTAATGGTTAATAAATACAATATAAAAATTGAGAAGATGCCCAAAATACCTTGGACTATACTGGGCGTAGATCCAAAATACATTAAGGCTAAAGCAGAGAGACAAGTTGAGGAATTAAAATTTGATCAAGCCTTGGTTACTATTTGGGCACCAGTTCACATAGCAAACAGATATATAGATAAATCTAAGCCCTGGGAATTGGCGAAGACTGATAAAAAGAAACTTACAGAGATAGTTCAGCTAGTTTATGAAACTTTATATTTAATTGCTGTTTTACTCGAGCCATTTATGCCTGAGACCTCAGAAAAAATTAAAGAGCAACTAAAAACATTAAAACCAAAACCGCTTTTTCCTCGGTTAAAATAAGAAATTTATGTTAAAATTAGGATAAATGGAAGAAAGATTAGAAGAGTTAGAAAAATTAGAGAAATTACACAAAAAAGCTCTGGCGAAAAAAGTAGAGGGGTATCATAGAAGTACGAGAACCACTCTCAAATTTTTTGAGCCCATTCATTTTTTCTTTCGCGACAGACTTAAGTGGTATTACCGGTGGCATGCTCATAAATTTGCTACTATTTTTCACTGGCTTGTTTTATTTTTAGCCATCTCTGGACTAATTTACTCTTTTTATCTTTATCGAGTGGCAGTTAAGAATAAAAACGCAATCCCCCAGAGGATGGTTTCCATAACAGGACAGACCACCGGTAGCGACAAAGTAGCTTCCTTAGAAGAAAAAAGCAATATAGCTGTTGATAAGTCAAGACTGACTCTGGAAGACAAAAAAATAACCATCGGTGTTATAAGAAAAAAGGTTGATTTAGAAGAGATGGTTTCTTGGAAAAATATTTCCTGGAGCGCCGAGGTGCCGGAGGGAACCTCGATAGTCTACCGAATGAAGATTTCCAACGAAGACAAGCCGGAAGCTTGGGAAGATGTGACCTGGTCCAATTATTTCCGCATCACTGATGGCAGTGAGAATAAAACTATAGGAATCCCCATTTTCAAAAGCATCTACATGAAGATAGAGGTGGCATTTGAGGGCGACCAAGGCAAGTCGCCAACCCTAAATTATTTAAGATTTGGATACACACCCTTTCATGAAAACAAAATAGTCGCTTTTTTAAGAGACAAGTTGCTTTCCGGCTTGGCAAAGATTTTCCGGTTTTTAGAGAAAAGGGAAGGAATACAATGAGCCAGAGGCTCATAAATTTTAAAGTTCAAAATTCAAAATTCAAAGTTACAGTTAAAAGTTTTAAATTTTTTAATTTAACTTGTATTTTTACTTTTTGATTTTTACTTTTTAAATTTTTATGTTTGACACCCATGCCCATCTAAATTTTGATGCTTTTAAGAATGATTATAGAGAAGTTGTAAAAAGATCCTTCAAGAACGGAGTTGAAGGTATTATTAATATTGGAACCCGTTTTGACAATTCCAGGCGGGCGATTGAGATTGCCGAAGAGCTTGTTAAGTATGACAAGGGTCCAACCCTTGTCAGTGACAAGGGTTGGACCCTTGCTGCGGTTGGTTTTCATCCTGACCACTTAGACGAGATAAATAAAGAAGACATCCAGATTGAGGTTGAGAAATTTAGGAAATTAGCCGAGCATCCCAAGGTAGTAGCTATCGGTGAGGTGGGGCTGGATAATTATTATTTTAGAAGCGGCAAGTTCAAGGACACCAAGGAGAATCGAAAAAAAGCTGAGGCGGTTTTTAGAGCTTTTTTAAAATTGGCTGGAGAAGTTAAATTACCGGTAATTATTCACTCGCGGGAAGCGGAAATCGAAACTTTCAATATTCTAGATTCTAAATTCCAAATTCCAAATTCTAAAATCAAAGGGGTGGTTCACTGTTTTTCCGGAAGCATGGATTTTGCCAAAAAAGTTTTGGATTTAGGATTTTTTATTGGTTTTACAGGGATTATCACTTATCCTAAAACAGAAGAGCTGGCAAAAGTTATAAAAGAAATTCCTTTAGATAAAATTTTAATCGAAACCGATTGTCCTTTTTTAGCCCCGCAGGCACATCGCGGTAAGCGCTGTGAGCCGTGGATGGTAGAGGAAGTCGCCAAAAAAATCGCCGAAATAAAAGGGATTTCTTTAGAAAAAGTTTCAAGAGTAACTACAGAAAATACCAGAGAACTCTTTAAACTATTTTGAATCTTTAGTGAGGATTCTTTACTAGAAAACTAGAAAATTATTAAAAAATGAGCCTAAAATGTCAACACTTTTTCCACGATCGTGGAAAAAGTGTTGACATTTTGCTAACTATTTTTACAAGTTAAATTTTGATTGACCAATGTTATTTCTTTATGTTATAATATTGTAAAGTAAAAAAGGGCAGAATTGAAAGCAATCAAAAAAACTTTTTATTATTTATTAATTCTTTCTTTAATTGTTTTTCTTATCCCCCAAAGATTAGCCTTTGCCGCAC
>CAYZYZ010000065.1:0-3452 GCA_964482765.1 uncultured Candidatus Saccharibacteria bacterium
CCTAGTCTTTTGTTTTTTTAATGGGAACCCGAGCTCTTCCAAAAGCAACCTTGCCTCTTCGTTATTTTTGGCTGTTGTTACAATCGATATTTCCAGTCCGAAGTCTTCCTCTTCTGCTGCCGCCTCCGGAAAGAATGAAACCTCCCGAATCCCTATTGTAAAATTTCCCTTACCATCAAAAGATTTCTCACTTAAACCCCTAAAATCCCTTACCCTCGGGAGGGTCAACGAAACCAGCCTGTCTAGAAATTCATACATCATATCTCCTCTTAAAGTAACCTTGGCTCCAATAGGCATACCTTCTCTTAATTTGAAAGCGGAGATGGATTTTTTGGCTTTGGTAATTACAGGTTTCTGTCCGGTTATCTTGGAAATGATTAGAGAGGCTTTAGAGAGAAGTTTTGGATCTTCGATAGTCTTACCCAAAGAGGTGTTAACTACCACTTTTTCGATTCGAGGAACACTTAAGACATTTTTGAATCCCTTCTCTTTAAGAAAATAGGGAATCACTTCTTTTTTGTATTTTTCTTTTAGCCTACTTGCAGTGAGCTTGTCGAATCTAGGCATTGATTATCTCCTTGCACCTTTTGCACATTCTCTCTTTCTTATCCTGGACTTTTTCGAAACCGATGCGGGTGGGTTTGCTGCATTTTGGGCAGATGAGTTTGACATCGGAGACATCTATGGGTGCTGGAAACTCTAGAATCCCGCCTTTGGGGTGTTTTCTTGAAGGTTTTAAGTGTTTTTTCCTCGTTGAAATGCCGGTTACTATGATCTTACTTAAAGAGGGCAGAGCTTTTTCGACCTTTCCGGTCTTACCTCTGTCTTTGCCACCTATTATTAAGACTTCGTCACCTTTCTTTATCTTCATACAACCTCCGAGCTTAAAGAAATTATCTTATTAAAGCCTTTTTCTTTAAGCTCACGAGGGATGGGACCGAAGATTCGGCTTCCCCTCGGATTACCTTCTCTGTCGATTATCACCGCGGCGTTATCATCAAATCTTACGGTGGAGCCATCCTCTCTCTTTTTCTCTTTTCTAGTTCTTACAACAACTGCTCTCACCACATCTTTCTTCTTGACTATTCCTCGAGGCGTTGCTATTTTAACAGATGCTGTAACAATGTCTCCTAAAGAAGCATGGCGCCTCTTGGAGCCGCCCAAAATCTTTATTGTCTGAAGTTCTTTAGCACCAGCATTATCAGCCACCTTTAATCTAGTCCCTACACTTATCATTTTTTACTCCTCTTCTGTCGTTTCCTTTTGCCTTCTACCCCGTTAGAAACTTTGTTCTTTGTTAGATAGTTTCCATTTAACGGGGTGTTTCTAACGGAGTCTAAAGTATCAGCTTTACTTAAAACTTCCCATCTTTTTTCCTTACTCAACGGTCTAGTCTCTAAAATTACAACCTCATCTCCAACTTTATACTCATTCTTAGAATCGTGCGCTTTGTATTTTTTAGAAACCTTGTATCTTTTTTGATAAATAGGGTGCTTTTTAAGACTCTCAACTTTTAAAACAACAGTCTTGTCCATTTTGTCGGATACAACTATTCCTTTGAGTTTTCTGGTTTTTTTATTTTTTTCATTTCCCATATTATTTTCCCGAGGCCTCGGAATAGACATTCCATACCGAGGCGGAGGCCCTGCCGAAACTGTTAAGTGAAGGCGGGCTATATTTTTAACTTTTATCTCCTTCCCCCTTTGATGAATCATCCAAATTTGCCGACTGCTTCTCAAACTCTTCCCACTGTTTTTCTTGGATTATGGTTAAAATTCTGGCAATTTTTCTTTTTGTTTGAGGAATTTTACGATGATTTTTCACTTTTGCTTGGGCAACTTCAAGTCTAAGTTTTAAAAGCATATCTTCCGCTTCTTTTAATTCTTTGTATAATTCTTTTACAGGTTTTCTTTTGATTTCTTTTATGTCTTTTTTCATTCTTCTTCCTCTTTTGCAAACGCAAAGATCGCGGAAATACTACAAAGGCCGCTAAAAAAATTTAAATTTATAACTTTTGCGTTTTTTGCGATTAACTTTTGCGTTTTTTGCGATTTCACTCTTCTTCCTCTTTTGCAAACGCAAAGATCGCGGAAATACTACAAAGGCCGCTAAAAAAATTTAAATTTATAACTTTTGCGTTTTTTGCGATTAACTTTTGCGTTTTTTGCGATTTCACTCTTCTTCCTCTTTAAAAACGATTTTTGTCTTGATGGGTAACTTGGCGGCTGCCAGCTTTAGAGCCTCGAAAGCCACATTTTTAGGCACCCCGTCCATCTCGAACATCACTCTACCGGGCTTTACAATAGCCACAAAGTGATCAAGTGCACCCTTTCCTCCGCCCATACGGGTCTCAGCACCAGTCTTGGTAACCGGTTTTCGAGGGAAGATATTTATCCAGATCTTTCCGCCTCTTTTGACATACCTCGTCATGGCACGTCTCCCAGCCTCAATCTGCCGGGCAGTAATCCAGGCAGGCTCCAAAGCCTTTAATCCGTAGCTTCCAAACTCTAAACGATAACCGCGAGCTGCCTTGCCGGCTCGTTTTCCTCTCTGCTCTTTTCTACGTTTTAATTTTCTTGGCATTAACATAATTTATTCCTTGAAAATGTTTATACCATCCCTTCGTTTGCTGTCTTTTGAGAAATCTCTCCCTTGTAAACCCAAACTTTTACACCAATCGCTCCATAGGCTGTTTTGGCTTCGGCTTGCGCAAAATCTATATCTGCTCTAAGAGTCTGCAAAGGAATTTTCCCAAAAGAGACCCACTCGCGCCTAGCCATCTCAACTCCGTTTAACCTACCCGAGACTGCTATTTTGGCTCCCTGGGCTCCGGCTTGTTTTATCTTGTCTAGAGCTTGTTTGACAACTCTCCTAAAAGATATCTTCTTCTCCAACGCTTGAGCCACATTATCAGCCACCAGCACAGCATGTAATTCCGGGTTTTTCACTTCTTCGATGTTAATCTCGATTTTTTCTTTAGAAATAGAAATTTTTTCAAGCTCTTTCTTCATCTCTTCAATTCCGGTTCCTCCTCTTCCAATAATAAGACCGGGCTTTGAAGTATAAGCCGATATATTAACGTTGCTGGGACCTCGTTCAATCACAACTCTTGCAATTCCTCTTCTTGCCCATTTCTTTAAGATTAGGTCTCTTATCTTGATATCCTCTTCTAAAAATTGAGCAAACTGCTTCCCAGAAAAAAACCACTTGGCTTTCCAGTCTTTGTGTATGGTTGTTCTAAAACTGATTGGATTTACCTTTTGACCCATTGCTTAAAATCCTTTAACGCAAAAAGTGCTAAATATCCGCGAAAGCCACAAAAAACTTCTGGTATTTGCGTTTTCATTTTGCGTCATTTGCGGTTGCATCTTTTGCGTTTGCATCTTTTGCGTTTGCATCTTTTTTCTCCGCGGGTTTTGCGGGTCCCTCTTTTGCGGGTTTTGCGTTTGCAC
>CAYZYZ010000066.1:0-3338 GCA_964482765.1 uncultured Candidatus Saccharibacteria bacterium
CCACCAAAATCCCCAAGATACTCAAATTCATTGCCTACATTCTTTTTGCAAATATCAAATTGACTTTAGGTGCTTTAGAGGAATAAAATTAAAGTGAACAAATAATAAAAAAGAAGGAGGTATTTATGACTCAAGGATTAGTTCAAGATTGGGGAAGCGCTGTTCAAACTGCTCTTCAAGACGCTGTAAGAACAATTTTAGGTTTCTTGCCTAATCTAATCGGTGCTTTAGTAATCGTAATCGTCGGTATTATTATTGGAGTCATCGTTGGAAAGATTATTGAAAGAATTTCACAGCTTTTGAGACTCGATTCGCTGTTTGAGAGATTTGGGATAAAGAGAAGCTTTGAGCGCGTAGGTTTGAGATTGAGCATCGCCAAGATTTTGGGTGGGCTTGTGAGATGGTTCGTTTATGTTGTGGCATTTTTGGCAGCCGCCACCGCTTTACAGCTTAAGGAATTGAGCCTTTTCATTAACAGTCTGCTTATGTACATTCCTAATGTAATTGTGGCTGTCTTGATACTTGTCGTTGGCGTACTCTTGGCTCACTTCTTAGCCGAAATCGTACTTGGTGCTGCTGAGGGAGCAAAATTTTATGCTTCTCATTTTGTCGCGGCTGTTACTAAGTATTCGATTATTATTTTCAGCATTTTGGCTGCATTAGTTCAGTTGGGCATTGCCACCTCGTTGGTTCAGACGCTTTTTACAGCTATTGTTGGTGCTATTGCAATCGCAGCAGGAATCGCCTTCGGACTAGGCGGACAGGGCGTTGCCAGAGAAATTCTAGAAAAGATCAAGAGGGATTTGGAAAGCCGATAAAAACTTTAAAATTAGGGTTGACAAATATTTTTGATATTATAAACTTAAATAAGATATAAAATTGAGGTTTATTTAGATATGAGAAGAAACCACATAAAGGAGTTAAAAGACGGCGGTTGCTAGTTGTTGATTATTTGTATTTTGAACCGCTGTCTTACAGCGGTTTTTTAGTTTGACCCCGTTTTAGAAGCAGGTCGCCTCGAGGCGGCCGTAGCCGTCCCGCCAGGGCGGGAGGGCGGCTTCTAACGGGGTGAAAGCCTCAATAAGCACTTTAAAAATTAAATAATGTAGAACCCCAATAGATAAATTATCTAGCGGGGTGAAAAAAACAATTTCAACGAGAAATTAAACCGCAATTTGTTTGTGCATTTTGTGGTTATAGGGTTAGCTAATAGGGTATATGATGGATGCCTTGACAAAAGGAGCCGAAGAAGGACGTAGCTGGCTGCGATAAGCCTCGGGGAGCTGCTAAGCAAGCTTTGATCCGGGGATTTCCGAATGGGGAAACCCGACGCTGTAAACCAGCGTCAAGCGCTGTTTCACAGCGAATTCAAAATTAAAAGTTAAAAATTAAAAATGAAAGTAGGTCGCTTCGCGACCTTAAAAAGAAATAATTTAATAAAGATTCGCGAATCGAGCCTAGCTCGAAGAGCGAATTTCCAAAACTTTTAACTTTACATTTTAAACTTTGAATTTGCCGCGAAGCGGCGCTGGGGCACCTGGTGAACTGAAACATCTAAGTAACCAGAGGAAAATAAATCAAAGAGATTCCCCCAGTAGCGGCGAGCGAAAAGGGAATAGTCTAAACCTTTTTAATGACAGCTTTTAGTCGAAGCTTACAGGCCTGACCCGTCTGACGGGTCGTTGTTAAAAAGGGGTTATAAGGTAGTTCTCACTCTAGATATCGATTAATCGTGCTTCACTTTCGTTCAGCACTCAAAGTTAAAAGTAAAAAGTTAAAAATTAAAAGTTCTTGTGATTCACTTCGTGAATTTTTATAAAAAATTTGCGCTAGCGAATTTCAAAAATTTTGACTTTTGCATTTTGAATTTTTAATTTGACGAGTGGCGAGCGGTAGCGAAGCACGAGGAGATTGGTATCTAAAATCACAAGCTGTAACTTATGAGTAAGGTAAAAAACTGGAAGGTTAAGAGAAGGACCCTGGAAAGGGCCACCATAGAGGGTAAAAGTCCCGTAAATTAAAATCTTTCGGCCTTATAGAACTATATCCAGCACCCCGACCCAGGTCGGGGTGCTGGGTGAACTTAAGTACCATGGGACACGAGAAATCCTGTGGGAATTTGGGCAGACCACTGTCCAAGACTAAACACTCCTTTTGATCGATAGCGAACTAGTACCGTGAGGGAAAGGTTAAAAGAACCCCGGTGAGGGGAGTGAAATAGAACCTGAAATCATATACCAACAAAGAGTCAGAGCTCCGTGTCTCACTAACGTTCGACACGAATTTCTAATTTCTGATATCTAATTTCTAATTAATGCCTAATATCCAAATGTCTAACTCTTAAAAATTTAGTCATTTAATAATTGGGATTTGATTAGTCATTAGTAATTAGTCATTTAGGAATTCCGTATTGAGCGATAGCGAGATACGGGGTGATGGCGTGCTTTTTGTAGAACGAGCCAACGAGTTAGCAAGGTATAGCAAGGCTAAGTCAATTGACGGAGCCAAAGTGAAAGCGAGGATTAAATGTCCGCAATAAGTTATACCTTCTAGACCCGAAACCAGGTGAGCTATCCATGGCCAGGCTGAAGCTACTGTAAAAGGTAGTGGAGGGCCGCACACACCGGAGCTGCAACACCGGGTGATGAGCTGTGGATAGGGGCGAAAAACCAATCGAACCTGGAGATAGCTGGTTCTCCTCGAAATAGCTTTAGGGCTAGCGTCGTACTTAGAAAGACAGGGGTAGAGCACTGAATGGGAGCGGGACTTTATTGTTACCTTTTCCAAACAAACTCCGAATACTGTCTTTTAAATTGCGGCAGTCAGACTGTGACGGATAAGCGCCATAGTCAAAAGGGAAACAGCCCAGACCGTCATCTAAGGTCCCTAAATTTACACTAAGTGGAAAAGGATGTGAGATTGCTTAGACAACCAGGAGGTTGGCTTAGAAGCAGCCATTCCTTCAAAGAGTGCGTAACAGCTCACTGGGTTACGCGATCTTGCGCCGAAAATGTAACGGGGCTAAGTGTAGTACCGAAGATACGGCTTCTCTTGTCTTCGACAAGATCGCGGATCTCGCGGATTTCTACGCGGATCTTGCGGATGTAATTTAGTTTATTATCCGCGTTGATCAGCGTCATATCTGCATAAATCAGCGTTCTCGCCGGAGGCGAGAGAGGGGTAGAGGAGCGTTCCTGTTTGGGTGAAGTCCCGACGTAAGTCGGGATGGACGAACAGGAAGTGCGAATGTTGGCATTAGTAGCGTATATGCACGTGAGATACGTGCACACCGTAAGTCTAAGGTTTCCCTTCCAATGCTAATCAGGGAGGGGTTAGTC
>CAYZYZ010000067.1:0-3284 GCA_964482765.1 uncultured Candidatus Saccharibacteria bacterium
ACGAGATAATACTTGAGCCAGGCGATTTCATTCACGGGATAACAGAAGAGAAGATCACTTTGCCAGAGGACATATGCGGCTTTTTGCACGGGCGCAGCAAGTTCGCGAGATTAGGATTGCTAATACATGCCACAGCCTCCTTCATACAGCCGGGCATAAGCAACAAGCAGGTCTTCGAGATAAAGAACATCTCGCCGAGGACATGAATACTGGACAAGGGGCTGAAGATAGGGCAGCTCATCTTCGTCGAAACAAAAGGCAAGGCGAAGTACGAAGGCACATTTATGGAGCAGGACAAGATCTGAAAATGTACACTAAAAAAGTGCTGAAGCATTTCACGAACCCAAAGAACGCGGGATGCATGAAGGACTCCAGCGGAGTAGGGGAAGTGGGCAACGTCCGCTGCGGGGACATACTCAGGCTGTACATCAAAGTAAAGGACAACAAGATTGTTGACGCGAAGTTCAAGACTTATGGCTGCGTTGCCGCGATAGCAGCTTCTGACATGTTATGCGAGATGGTGAAAGGGAAGACCCTTGAGGAAGCAGAGAAGATAACAAACAGGGACATTGTCAATGCTTTGGGGGACTTGCCGGCAGTCAAGACTCATTGCTCCATCCTCGGCTCTTCAGCCCTGAAGAAAGCGATTGAGGACTACAGGAAGAAAAATAAGTAGGAGGCTGCCAGAAAACAATTGGTTCTCTTTTTGTGATGTTTGATATTCCTTGCCTGCAGTTTATAACTCTCCAATTTTTCCGATTCCTTTGGAAATATACGCCTTTTTCCAAGCAAGCCTTATAAAGAAAACTTCCAGAACAAGGCACCTATGAAAACTAGAAACGAAAGCCTTATTAATACCAAAAATCTGGTTTATATTAACCAAAAAACTGGTATTATAATGATAACAAAAAAACAGGCCATAATATTCCGGCAGTTTGCCGCTAACATATTCAAAGAATACACACTCAAGGAGCTGAAAGCAGCTGCAGGAGAGAGATCCAACAATGCGATGGCCATTGCCATAAATAAATTCAAGGAAGAACACCTGATAATAGAAAGAAGCGTGGGGCGCTCAAAGCTGTACAGCCTTAACCTTGAAAACAGCCTTGTGCCTAGCTACCTTGCCCTGATAGGAACAGAAAGCCTGCCTGAAAAGGCAAAAAGCGCAATAAGCCTTGTAAGAAAAGAAGTGGAAGCATATACATCCTTTTTTTCAATAGTGGTGTTCGGCACATATGCGGAAGGCAAACAGTCAAAAAGTTCTGACCTCGACATAGCAGTTCTTGTAGAAAAAGACATTAAAAACATCCAGATGGCGCTTAAAGCTTCAGAAGACAAATCATTGCTGAGGCTTGATGCCCATGCGATTTCGAGGAAGGAATTCCTGGAAATGCTCAAGACGGATGAGGAAAATCTCGGGAAGCAGATAGCAAGAAAACATATTGCAGTGCACAACCCCGAAATATTCTACTCATTATTGCAGCAAGGAGTCAGGAATGGATTCAGAATCTAGGCTTTTCCTGGATAGGGCGACTAATGAGCTAAACCTTGCGCGCATAATCGTGCAGCTGAGCATGAACAAAAAGCTCCAGGCAGAAATGTTTAATGTCTCAAAGGCAGACACATATTATAGCGCAGCAATCTCGCATGCATACTACTGCATATTTTACTCAGCAAAGGCATACATCCTTACCAAGAGAATTAAAACAAGGGCACCGGAAGAGCACAAAAAAGTTTTCGAGGCTTTCAAAGGCCTTGTGGAAAAAGGGGTTATCGATGTTGAGCTATTAAGGATATACAAGGAAATGCTGGTCAAAGCCGAAACGCTTCTCGGCATCTTTTTTGAAGAGAAAAGCAAAAGAGGCAAATTCACGTATAAGAGACTTGCGCAAGCCAACAAGGAACCCGCTATGGAAAGCGTTGAAAGAGCCACAACTTTCTTTAAGCACATATTCAACCTATGCCATTAAAGACAAACAACAAATAAAAACCGGAACAAATAGGATAAGGAAGGCCTCCAACTGCTCTGTCGGACAATTAATCTTAACCAGCTCTGTCGGACAATTAATCTTTTCTGACTAGCACATAGACTTTTTTTCCTATGTGCTTCTTTTCTGATAAGATCATTCCGCCATGCCCTATTTTTTTCACTTCTCCCTCAGCAACTTCCTCTATTTCATCTTCTAGATAAAGTTTCTTTTTTGTGATAGTTATTTTTTTCATATAAATCCGAAAGGTTTATACATATTTAAACCTTTCTATTTTTATGGTAAATAAAGAACGCTGGGGAAAAAGAATCAAAGACGAGAGAAACTGGAAAATATATCATGAAGAACTGATAATTCGAGGGGAGTTTTTCTTTGATTTTGAGTTTCTGGAGAACTGGGACAAGGAACTTGGCTTGATGAACAAGGCTAAGGTGGGTCGTCCTTATGAATATCCCCATAGCTTATTTTATTGGCTTGCGCCAATGTACAGCTTTCTTGATTCAAGAAAGCTGGAAGGTGCATTAAGAAAGCTGAGTTATTATATGCCTAAACTTAAGGCCTGCGACCATAGCACAATAATTACGCGTTTAAACATGTTAGATATAAGGTTAAAACTTGATAAAGAAAAAACGTATTATACAGCATGCGACAGTACGGGCAACAAGCTAACCAATCGTGGCGAATACATTCGCCACAAGTGGAAAGTACAGCGAGGATGGATTAAAGTTAGTATTGTAATCGATAGATTCACGAAAGAACTTTTGGATGTAGAAGTCTCATTAGAAGAGATTGCCGACTATGAACTTGCTAAAAAACATCTTGCTAATCTTAAGGAAATGAAGATTGATGATTTTACAGGAGATGGAGCTTATTATGTTCAAGAGCTATATGAACTGCTTAAGAAACACAATATTAAACCAGTTATAAAAATACCAAAAAATGCATCGAATAAGGGTTTTGATCCGATGCATACTGCTGTGCGTGAAATGGAAGCATTAGGTGGATATCAGCCATGGCGTGACAAACTCAAGTATGGTCATCGATGGAACATCGAGGGATACAACTCCTCAACCAAGCGCACATTCGGTGAATGTGTGCGAAGTCACAAAGAAGAAAATTGCCTCAACGAGGCAAAGATGAAATTCATTAACTATGAGCGTATGAAAAAATACGCTCAGGGCAAACTGGAGCAGGGGCAACTCTGCGCTCAAAATCCAAAATTTGCTTGAAAAAGCAAATTTTTAGGGCGGAACAATGAAAGCCGCCAACTTATCTTAATAATTGTCCGACAGAGCT
>CAYZYZ010000068.1:0-3277 GCA_964482765.1 uncultured Candidatus Saccharibacteria bacterium
GATAACAGGCTTATAGTGCCCAAGAGTTCACATCGACGGCACTGTTTGGCACCTCAACTAAAAAACATCGGGGCGCTGCAGCAGTAATGCTGTACCAAAAATCTGGCTTATAACGGTGAAGCCGTATTTAGTTTTGTGATAAAATAATATAAACTAAGCGGTAATACCGTGGGAAGTCTAACTCAATTACAAAAATCAATAGTGATAGGAACAATTCTTGGCGATGATCATTTAAGAAAAGCAAAAGGCAGAAATGATGCATTGCTAGAGATAAATCATTCAGCGAAAGCTAAGGATTATGTGGACTGGAAATATTCTATTTTAAAGAATATCTCCAAAAGTCCGCCGAAAATTCGGGAAAATAACAGGTTAAGAATTGCTTATCGTTTTACTACTTGTCAGCATAAAGAATTAACAAAGTTCTATAAGATGTTTTATGTCGGCAAGAAAAAACGAATACCCAATATTAAACTTGATCCAATTATGCTAGCAGTTTGGTTTATGGATGATGGAAGTAGATGCAGGGATCGAGATGTCTATCTTAATACTCAGCAATTTGGCTATTCTGATCAGATGAAATTAGTAAAAATGTTATACAAGATTGGATTAAGAGCGAAGACCAACAAAGATAAAGTTTATTATCGTCTGCGTTTCTTAAAAGCGGACATTCTAAAGCTAAACAAGTTAATTGCAAGATATATTGTTCCTTCTATGAGGTATAAATTGAGTTATGACCCCGTAGAGACTTGGTTATAAAACCAGAGTTCTTCTTATAAAAATATAGAAGATAAAAATGTAGAAGAGCTAATACGCCAGCTCCTACTCCTCATTTTGAGGACAAGAGGAAGAAGATATAGTCCATACTATTAGTAATAATAGATGAATATACGATGTCGGCTCGTCGCATCCTGGGGCGGAAGTACGTCCCAAGGGTTTGGCTGTTCGCCAATTAAAGCGGTACGCGAGCTGGGTTCAGAACGTAAGTTACATTGCGTTCTACCACAGTAATGTGGTACAATAAATCTGGCTAATATCGGTGAAACCCTCACTTACTTTCGAACAGTAAGAAGGGCAATACCGAGGGAAGACAGATTTTATGCAAGAGGAATTGTTAAGTTATATTTCAGGTTTTTTAGATGGAGACGGTTGCATTATGGCGCAAATAATCCATCGGAAAGATTATCGTCTTGGATATCAAATTAGGCTAAGCATAGTTTTCTATCAGAAAGAGAAGAATATAGAATTTCTTAAATGGTTGAAAAGAAAGCTCAAATATGGGTATATTCGCAAAAGAAATGATGGAATGGCAGAATATACGATAGTTGGCGCCAAGGAAGTTGAGGAAATTTTGAAAAGATTGGTGCCGCATTTAAGACTAAAAAGAAAACTAGCTCAATTAGTCATAAAAATATCCAAGATTTCTAAAAAACCTAGTCGGGAAGAATTGCTGAAATACGCAGAACTGGTTGATTTATCAGCAAAATATAACTATTCGAAAAAAAGGACAAACAGAAAAGAAACAATCGAAAAGTATTTCAAAATGCATAAAATCTTGTCCCCGTAACGACTGATTCTCGCAAGAGATGAGATAGTAAGTAGGCCGAAAGGCAAATCTTAATTACTATCAGACGCCAGCTCCTACTCTCGAAAACGAGAAAGAGGATGAAGGTATAGTCTATGCTGTTAGAAATAACAGAGAAACATGCGTGAGACAGTAAACATACCATGCTGTCTATAAATTCGGTCCCTCACCCGCAAGGGTACGGGATCCCGACCTCTTTTATCTTAATTTAAGATGAAATGTCGGGACTAAATGCTGGAAACTCCCATGTATCTGGTGGTACTAATCATTATTTAGTAAAAATCCAACCAGTGGGGATGATCAGCAGGAAAGACCCCGCACATAAGTTGCACTATTTTCAATATTGCGCAAAGCGCAGTGCAACTTATGTCGGGGAATCCTCAGAGACTATACGCCGAAGTCCCGTTAAATCGGGATAAGACATAGTCCGAGCCTTTCCCGACCAAAAATCGGGATCCCGACTTCATTATTATTAGTTATAAATAGTGCGTCGGGAATGGCGACATAAGGAGCTTGGCAGAAATGACCAAGCCACCCCAAATATTTTGGGGAAGTAACAAAACTGTCGGTCCCTATCTGTCGTAGGCGATTTGAAGTTTGAGGAGAGTTCCAGATAGTACGAGAGGACCTCTGGGAACGAACCTCTGGTGTACCAGTTGTCTTGCCAAAGGCACCGCTGGGTAGCTATGTTCGGTCAGGATAAGCACTGAAAGCATATAAGTGCGAAGCCCACTCCAAGATAAGACTTCTTAGATCGGTCGAAGAACACGACCTTGATAGGCTCTAGGTGTAAGGCCCGTAAGGGTTTCAGCCGAGGAGTACTAATGATCTTTAACCCTATAACCACAAAGTGCATAAACTTGTCCAGCACTAACTTTTGTTAGGTTTCGCCAATGTGCCGAAGGCACAAAGCAAAAGTTAGTGCTGGATGAATAAACAGGAAACAGTTGATTAAAATCCTGAAATCTTGGTGCCCTCGCGATGGGGAAACACCTGTTCCCATCCCGAACACAGAAGTTAAGCCCATCTGCGCCGATGGTACTCGGACCGAAAGGTCCCGGGAGAGTAGGCCGGTGCCAAGTTTTCAGGATTTTAATATAGAAGAAGATTTTTAGGAAACCGCCCTCGCAGGAGTTTATCCGCCTTTGGCGGACTCGGGCGGTTTCTTTGTTTATTGTTACAGAATAAAAAGCATTGACCCCGTTAGAAACATGCCCCGCAGCTTGCCCTGTTTAGAAATCAAATATTTCTAACAGAGTTGACTTTATTTTTATATAGTGTATAGTTCATTTAGTTTTGTTGAGAATCGTGAGTATTATGTTACATAGTACCCCGACGATCGCAAGCGGGGTCGATAAAAATTAATTAAAAAAAGTAAACCCCGTAATAGCTCTTAAGGATGATTTTTTTATGAGAAAAGTTAGCCGCCAGCAAGTTCGTTTTACTGCATTTCTTATAAATTCAACAAACCCTTGGAGTTTATACGGGGCAAAGGATTTAAAATGGATCAAAAGAATAAACTTTATGTAGGTAATCTTTCTTATGATGTTACAGAAAAGAGTCTTACTGAAACTTTTTCAGAATATGGAGAAGTTACGGAAGCAGTGGTGATCACAGATAAAGTTAGTGGTCGCTCAAAAGGATTCGGATTTGTTACATTTGCAAAGGATGAAGATGCAGAGAAAGCTGTAAAAG
>CAYZYZ010000069.1:0-3024 GCA_964482765.1 uncultured Candidatus Saccharibacteria bacterium
CGATTGAAGGATATTCTTCTTGAGGAGAATCAATTCTGGCAAAGCGAGCAAAATAGATATTCTCTTTAATCTCCCTTTGATAATTTTTCTGAGATAAATAATTTAGGTTAGATCTTTCAATATTTTCTCTATTAAATTGGTTAAGCTTTTCGTCAATCTCTTTTGCATTCTGGAATCGTTGAGGTCTCCAAAATTTTTTGCCAAAGATACTATTTGATCCTTCAATCCCACCATTGGCCCAAGGAGAGCGGGGCGGGTTAAAGACCGGAATGACCTGATATTGGAACATTCTTTGGACAAAGAGACTAATGAAACGTTTTGCTTTGGCTGGGCCATACATTGATAGGGCATTGTCTAGAATAGCTACGTCGGGTGGAGGAATTTTTTGCCAGTCCTGGCTTAAAATCCACTCTATTTCTTGTCTTTTCTCGCTCTTAGTTCGACTGGCCAAATAAAGCCCAGCCGGTTTCTGGTAGTATCTGGCTAAGAAGTGTAGCGGTTCAGAAACCTGATTTATGTATTTACGACCAATAAAATCAATACTTTCATGAGTCTTGCCAAGTTCTTTGATTAGATTGTAAGGATAATGGAGATAACGAGTGATATCTTTCTTGCGTTTTTTCGGTTCAGCTACCTGGAGATGATGACGACGAATTACTTCGTCAATAAACCAAAATGTTGGCAAAGGGTCGTCCGGATAAAGTTTCCTGTATTCTTTTTGAATAACATCCTTGCCCCAGTAATATCGCCTTTCTTTCTTAACAATTCTGTCTCTGATTTCTAAAATTCTTTCCTCTTCTAAATCTGTATGGGTACGATATTTGCCTTCTGGCCAACCACGGTTGTCCTGATAGGTTTCCGTCTTTAACCAATTGAGAACCGTTTCTCTTTTAATGTGAAGCTTTCTAGTAATTTCAGATTTAGATTCGCCTTGCTTGAAAAGATTATGAGTTTTCGAAAATAACTTTTTAGCAGTTTCTTTGTGCATAGTGTTGAGATTAATTTTTAGATTATCTCTAACACTATACCACTTGGTATGAGTATTAGCCATACACCTGTTGGGTGTCCGCTTTCATACCAAACCTAACCGTTTAAGATACAAACTTTTTTATTCTCCATAATATTTACTTTTATTTTTTTTCATTACAGCAATTATTCCCATTGCCAAAGTAAAATAAAACAGGGAATCTATTCTAATAACACTGGTTATAAATAATGATAATACTATGAAGCCAATGAAGTTGCTAAATAAAGCTAATTCTAAAAGCTTCCAAGATAAATCCTTTTCTTCTTTGAATACTTGCCAATTAAGCGATAAAACTTGAATCACTAACCAAATTATAAGAAGAAGTCCAACGAAGCCAATCTTTAAAAAGAAGAAAAGAGGGGTAAAGTGAACAAATGAGATCTCATAAAGTTTCTGATCAGGTCGGTAATAGGAGTATTTAAACCCAAATCCATGACCCAATAATGGTTGTTGCAAAGCGTAATTCCAAGCAGCCTCAGTCTCTACGATACGAGTAAGAGCTGAAATATTCTGTAGCGAATAAAAATCCTTTAGAACTACGAAGCGGGTTATATTATTTTGTATAATCCTATTTATTTTGGTAGGAAAAACTAAGAACGCAATGCCAGAGATGATGCATGTAAGAACTATTAAAGTAATTGTCTGGAAAAATATTTTTTTATTTTTTAAGAATATTAATGTTGCTCCAAAAATTGCTAATATTACAAGGAGAACAAAAGCGTAGGAGCGCATTAGGCTGAGCGATAATCGAAAAATAAATAGTAAAATTAAAGGAATTTGGAGCCATTTAATCCAGAAATTTTTAGTAGTAAGAAATATAGCAATTGAAAATGGAATAGCATGTATGAAAAATAAAGAGGCATATTGAATACCTGCAACTTCCCACACTCTCTCAAAACCTCCTCGTTGAATAACAAGAAATATGCCTTGCAGGCAGATTAATGCGGTAGTCAATAAAAAACAGTAGATGAGCCATTTAAGCTCTTTTCTGGATCGAAATTCGCTCAGTATAATAAAAAATAAAATTAGAACCAAAAATACCCGCCATTCTACAAACCAATCGATAATATTTACATTATTATAAAGAGCTGGAATAAAAGAAAAGATGCAGATAGTCGAGAACAAAAATATAGGGAGGTTAAGGGAGGAGCGGTTAATCACTAATTTTTTTTTCAATAGTTGATGCAAAACCCAACCAATTACCACACTACTAAAAAAACCAGAAAAAATAATTTCTGACTTTGTTAATTCTGCTGTACTTTGAGTTAAACCTAATGTTAAAAATAACAGCACAAAAATTCCAAATTTCGGATTAGATAGTATTATTAAAAGCAAAATGACAGCGGCTATAATTACGATAGCCCAAACGCCAGTGAAACATGCTAAAAAACTTCCTGAAATACTAATAATTGTAAACCAATATATATTTTGATTCTTAAGGAAGCTGAATATTTTAGAAAGTTTTTCACTCATAACTCCAAACTGGAAAAAGTACAAAATAATATGATATATCCAGAACTATCTTATAGAAAAGTATAGATAAAAGAGCCAATACTGCAATTTTTCTTATTTTTATCAAATTAGCTTTTATATACCTTATTTATGATTTTTAAACTGGCATGCTAACCCATCGATTAATTCTAATATACCACTTTCAAACTGAGCTTTACCTTTAATAAGAGGGTGTCTGTCGCGGGTAGTATCTGGGCCTAAATAAACCTTAATCTCCTCCTCGCTTAAAGGAAATCGGGAAGAAATATAACAGTAAACATCTCTAATAGATTTTTCGGGAAGAAAAGACCACCAGCCCAAAAGCATTGTCCCGGAAAGCTCATATGGTCCATATCCCCTTCCTTTTCCTTGGGTAATATAACCATATCTATAAATTCCATTGTAACCATTCATAAAGTTTTTTGTCCTATAATTTGGAAATTCATCTGAGGGTGGCACTAATACTTTTTCAAAAAACTGCTCAGCTAATCCTTTTCGCAATCTTT
>CAYZYZ010000070.1:0-2995 GCA_964482765.1 uncultured Candidatus Saccharibacteria bacterium
ACCCCGAAAGAGAGGTAAATAGGCACGGAGTATTAAGGGTGTCCTAAGTCAGGATTAAATATATTTAATCATTGACGCATTTGATTATTTATTTCTTCATTTGTTTATTTGATTATTTTGACATTTATTGGCTTATTGGTCGGATTGATTGATAGTATTGGTCAGATTTGATTTAATGATTGGCTCTTCTTCTTCTTCTTCTTCTTCTTCTTCTGCATTTTCACTTGACAAAATTAATTATTATTACTATTGTTATATTTATAATGAGAAAATTTTTATACCGATCAATTCTTTTTTTGTTGGTTTTTTCCCAGGCCGCTGCTATATACCTATACATGGTTCCTAAGTTCACCTCTAAATTAGATTCAGCTAATTTAACCTCGGCATCCGCTACCTTAAGCAACTCAAGACTTTCTTACCGGGCCGGAGTCGCCACTGGCGCCGCTAGTTCATCAACTGTTACCATTGATGCCTCAGGTAATGCTGATAACGATACGAATCATTTATTTCCAAAAGATACGGTTTGTTTTGCCGGGGCTAACCTTGATGGTTGTTACTCTCAAAGCACATATACGGTTGCCAATATTCCGAGCACAACAACATTTAATTTTACCCCTGCCCTTGGAGGAACTGCCCTTGGAGCTGCTGATTTGGTCATTGCCACCCAATCGGGAAGTTTAACGATTGCATTTACAACCGTCAATCAAGTTCCAGCAAACGGTGATATCTTAATTACCCTACCGGCCATTCAAACCGCCAGTAAAACCTGCGATGGTTTTCCTGACACTAACTCAACGGTCACTACTAATGGTTTTGACTTGTCAACCGTGGCCGCGGCCGATATCTCCGTGACCGGCTGTACCGATGCCAACTGGAATGCTACCGAAACCATCACCTGCGGGACCGGTTCAACCAATCATACAATTAGAATTGACCGGCAGACAAGCGCTTGCGCGGCCGCATCAGCCATCACCGTCACCATTGACTCTTCTCCCGGAGTGATTAATCCGGCCCCAATTACCGGCCACACTCAAGGCGCGGCTGATGTCTATGAAATTAATATTAAAACCCGCGATGGTTCAGACGCAACTCTTGATAATAGTGATGTTAAAGTGGCTCCGGTTGAAGGCGTCTTTGTTTCGGCGACCGTTGATGAAGCTTTGTCTTTTTCCGTGGCGGCCGTGACGGCTGATTCCGGTTCTTATTGCGGTATCACCCGGACTTCCTCAACTCCTGATTCGACTGTCTATTTTATTCCTTGGGGAACAGTGCCGTCAACCTATGCGACGGCCACTCATAACACCGCTCAACAGTTAACCGTCTCGACCAATGCTCTTTCCGGTTATAAAGTCTATATTGAAGAAAACGATCAGATGGGAAGAAACGGCAACGTCTGTACCGGCGCCATTCCATCAGCCGGAGATTTTACTTTTAGCGCCGGGACCTGTATCCGCGACACTCTTTGCGCTGCCGGCGCCTGCAGTCATACGACTTCGGCCGACTGGACTGACATGGCCACCTATGTTGGTTTTGGTTATTCGTTGGCCAATCAATCGGGAACCGATGCTAAATTTCTTTTTAACGAATCAGCCCGGACTTTTTCTTCAAAGACACCGGCTGACCAGGAGGCTCCGGAAACCCGCTCTGATACTAATGCCGAGATTATGACCAGTAGCGTTCCGGTCAGCGGTTCCTCCGTCTATGCCTGTTACCGTTTGGCTATTGGCGCCACGCAACCGGCCGGATACTATTATAATAAAATTAAATATACGGCTGTGCCAACCTTTTAAAAATAATCAAATATGCAAATGACAAATAAACAAATTAATTTCAAATTTCAAATTTCAAACTTCAAACTTTTGTTGATTTTATTTGCTTATTTGCTTATTTGGTTATTTGGTTATTCTCAAGAAGTAATTGCTCAAGCTTCTCTTCCCCTGACCGTGGCTCCGGCCAGACAAGAAATTACTATCAAGCCGGGTGAAGGCGCCGCCGTTAACGTCCGTTTTTATAACTTTAGCGAGGCCCCGGTTTCCGGCATTGTCAGAATTGCTGATTTTATTGTTGACAATAGTCAGGGTGCTCCAAGAATCATTGAAGATGCTAATCAACTTTCTCCCCGTTTCTCCGCCCAAACCTGGTTGACTATTCCTTACGACCGGATCACGATTGCCGCAGCGGATAAAGTTTCTTTGCAGGCCAAGATTATGGTTCCGGCTGATGCCCGTCCCGGCGGCCGTTATGTGGCTGTTTATTTTGAACCAGCCGGCAATATTCCTCAAGCTGTTGGCGGAAGACAAGAGGCTGGTACTGGTGTTAGTACACGAATTGCTTCTCTTGTCTATATCAGAGTTGCTGGTCCAACCACGGAAAAAGCTTTAGTCAGCCGCTTTTTTACCCCCGGATTTTTTGAATATGGCCCGGTTAAAGTGGAAACTCAGATCTTGAATCGCGGTGACTCTCATGTCAGACCCCGCGGAGTGATCACTATGTCTAATGTTTTTGGCACTCCGGTTGACCAAACTAATCTCCGGGAGGAAAATATCTTCCCCGACGTCGTTCGCAATTACGAGAATAATTTAGGAAAGAAGTGGATGTTGGGAAAGTATAAACTAAGTTTTACTGCTTCATACGGCGAAAAAGCCCAGGTCTTGGAGGCGTTTACCTATGTCTGGGTCTTTCCTTGGCGAGTGGCTTTGGCGGTTATCTTAACTATAATTATTCTGGTTCTTATCATCAGTAACTTTTATAAAAATATCGTTGTCAAAGAAACTAATCTTGAGGAAGAGCTGAAAGAAGAACAGGAAGAGATAGAGAAGCTGAAAACACAACTGCGGAAGAGAGGATAAAAAAGAGAAATCATAAATTCTAAATCCCAAGCTCCAAATAAATTATAAATCTCAAATTCTAAACAGTTTAGTGCTTGTAATTTAATATTTAGGATTTATTTGTGATTTGTAATTTTGGATTTGGAATTTTTTTAATATATACTTAA
>CAYZYZ010000071.1:0-2964 GCA_964482765.1 uncultured Candidatus Saccharibacteria bacterium
AAAATGGTAAAATAGAGGTATATTTACCCCGCTAGATAGTTTTTCTCTAACGGGGCAAGAAGGCTTTTTTCTAACCCCGTTAGAAATAAATTTCTAAAGCGGGGCTAATGAGGTAAATAAAACAAAAGACAGTCGAGATGACCAGAAAGGGGAATTTGTGGCAATTATTGGGAAATAACGACGTTGGAAGAAGCGGCGAGAATGAGAGAAAATTATAGCCAAAACCGTGAAAAAGGCGTTTTCGGGGGAGTTGTGATAGGTATAATTTAGGCATAATTAGACCTATTTTCAAATAGCAATACAAGAGAATGATCTATAATTTGCCTATAGTTAGGTAATAAAATGATATTTGACATCACTTGTATAGTGTAATATACTACAAATATATAATTGCAGTATAGTTTAATATATATGAATCAAGATCTGATACAATATGTGCAAAAACAAATTTTCACCATTGACGATCGGTTAAAGCATTTTACGCACGGCTTAAATGGAGAAAAATATGCCCAGCGTTTTTTATATGTGAAATTACAAAAATATATCAATGATTTTCTGGATAAAAAATCAGCAAACAGAATGGTGATCATCCCCGGATTTAGAGGCGTTGGGAAAACGACTCTCATGGCTCAAGTTTGCTCGGAATTTAAAAAGAAGGACTCTCAGGTTCTTTTTTTATCAGTTGAGGATTTAAGAAATTATTTCGACGTTGGCATTAATGAGATTATATCGGCTTACGAAAAAATTATTGGTGAAAATTTGGAAAGCGTTAAAAAATCAATCTTGATATTTTTTGATGAAGTTCAGACAGATCCTAAATGGGCAATCACGCTAAAGTCTTTGTTTGAGAGAACCAACAATGTTTTTTTCTGTTCCACGGGATCTTCGGCCATTGTTTTACAGTCAACGCCCAATATCGCTCGCCGCGCCATATTCGAACCAATGACTCCGATGTGTTTTGGCGAATTTCAAATGATAAAAAATAAAGTTTATCCGATACCGGGATTGAAAAACGAAATCAGGCAGGCTATTTATTTCTCGGAAACAGCTGAAGATGTTTACAATAAACTATCCGGCTTGGAAAATCAAATTAATGGATGTTGGTCGAAAATCGACAGGAATGATATAAAAAAATATTTATCATACGGGACATTTCCTTTCGCTTTGACAATGCCGGATGAAATTTCTATCTATAACAATATATCCTTGCTGCTTGATAAAATTATCAAACAAGATATGCCAATCCTGGGCAGTTTTGATCAAGATACGCTTGGCGCGGTGAAAAGGATTCTGTTTGCTATAGTTGAAAATGACGTGACAAGCCTTAGCACTTTAGCGGATAAATTCAACATTAATCGTTTGACGATTGCCAATATTTTTGATGTTTTGGAAAAGGCGGAGCTTTTGGTAAAAATTCCGCCGCACGGTTCAAACATGACAATCGCCAACAAGCCGAATAAATATTTGTTTATGAGTCCGGCCATCAGAATGTCGTTTTTCTATTTTACCGGCAATGAAAATACTTATTTAACCAGGCAGGGCAAGCTGTTGGAAGATTCTATCGGTTTTCATCTTTATAGAGAGTTTATTTTGAGGAGTGATGGCATTATCCGTTATGATAGCGCTCAGGAAGGAGCTGATTTTATTTTGCAAATAGGAAATACTAAAAAGATTGTTATGGAAGTTGGCCTTGGCAGCAAGGACAAGAAGCAAGTCATAAGCACTATGCGTAAAATTAAATCCGACTATGGCATTATTTTTTCCAATGCTGAACTAAAATTTGATGGAGAGACTAATATAGTTTCAATTCCGCTTGATTTTTATTTTTTAATGTAATTTTATGAACGAATCGGAAACCAGGGCTGAATATATTGATCCGAAGTTTAAAGCGAGTGGTTTGCCAGAGAATTATCCAAGATGCACGAGACTATTTATCGGGGGAAGATGGAAGATATTATAAACCCCGTTAGAAAGGTGTCGTTTGCCCCGTTTAGAAACTTTTTTCTAACGGGGTAAATAAAATAAAAGACAGCCAGGATGACCAAAAAGGGGAGTTTGTTGTTATTATTGGGAAATAATTTAATTTATAAACATCATGAAAAAAGAAACGCGAAAAACTATTGTCTATCAAGCTCCAAGTGGAGCCGTAGAAGTGCGTTTAGATGAAAAGCGGGAAACAATAATGCTTACTCAGCAACAAGTTGGCCAGTTGTTCGATGTGCAAAAAGCGGCAATCTCCAAACATGTTAAAAATATATTAGATACGAGAGAACTGGACAAAAAATCAACTGTTTCCATTTTGGAAACAGTTCAAACCGAAGGTAAAAGAAAAATTATCAGAAAAATTGAATATTATAATCTTGATTTAATACTTTCTATCGGATACAGGGTTAATTCCGCAAATGCCACTAAATTCCGCCAATGGGCGACAAAAACATTGCGCCAGCATATTTTAGACGGCTATACGATCAATAAAAAGCGATTGGCGAAAAATTATGAGGCTTTTTTGTGCGCCGTAGAAGATGTGAAAAAACTTTTGCCCGCCGGAGGGCAGGTAAGAGCAGAAGACGCTTTAGAACTAGTGAAAATGTTTGCTTTAACTTGGCTTTCGCTTGACGCATACGATAAGGGATCGTTTCCGAAAACAGGCGCGACAAAAAAACAAATTAAAGTAACTGCGGATAGCATCAATAAAGCCTTGATAAAGCTTAAAGAAAGATTGGTTGCTCAAAAAGAAGCGAGCGAACTTTTCGGCGCGGAGAGAATGAAAGAAAGCGTAGCTGGAATTATCGGCAATGTTTTTCAATCATTCGGCGGCAATGATCTTTATCCGACGGTGGAAGAAAAGGCGGCGCACCTTTTATATTTTATGGTCAAAAATCACCCATTTGTTGATGGCAATAAGCGGTCCGGCGCGTTTGCCAGCGCCAAGCAGTTTGTGGATAAGGCAGCTGAATTTATCCA
>CAYZYZ010000072.1:0-2961 GCA_964482765.1 uncultured Candidatus Saccharibacteria bacterium
GCAAGCCGTTGCTCCGTTTACCAAGATTAATTTTACCGCTTCTTCTGATGGTGATGTAAAAGTTACCACCTTAAAAGTAACCAGAAACGGAATATCAACCGATGGTGATTTAGGGACTGTTTATCTTTATGACGGTGATACAATGATAGCTGAAAATACTTCATTTTCTTCAAAGGTCATTACCTTTGTAAATTCAGCTGGTTTGTTCACTGTTGCTAAAGGTACGACCAAGTCTATTACCGTAAGAGCTGATATAGCAGCGCTTAATGCTTCTGTTTCCGGCATTATTTTATCTGTTAATGCCGCTTCAGATATTATTACTAATGGCGCTTCAGTATCCGGCAGTTTCCCAATGAACGGAAACCAAATGAACGTAGCCGTTGTAGGTGATTTGGGTTACTTAAACGTAACAAACTATGTCACTTTTCCTGCTACCATGGATCCGGGTTTAACTAACCAGGAATTATGGAGATTTACTGCTACTGCCAATGATCAGGATATGTCGATTGAAAAAATCAAATTGAATGTAGTTGGCACCATTTCTTCAACTGATTTGGCTAACATCAAATTAGAAGTAGGTGGCGCGCAGATCGGATCAACCGTTGCCAGCTTAACCTCTGGCAAAGAAATTATTTTTGATTTGTCTTCTGCTCCATACAAGATTACGAGCGGACAATCAAAAACAATAGTTGTTAAAGGTGATGTGTTGAACGGTTCTGGAAGAACCTTCAAATTTACTATCCGTAAAGTTGGCGATATTACCGTCAAAGATAGTAGCTATGGCATATACGTTGCGCCTCTTAAAGATGGCGCGGCCTTTACTTTGATTGATGCCCATGCTGCCGGAAACGGAACTTCAATTAACAACGGCAATCTTACGGTTGGCGTTGCGACTGATTCCCCAAGCGGTAACGTAGCCGCTGGTGCAACCAACGTATCTTTGGCTAAATTCACCTACAAGGCGAATGGCGAAGATATTAAGGCTGTTACTGTTAAAGTGAGCGCTAATACTGAGTCAGCTGATTATAATTTGAAAAACGGAAAATTATATTTCAACGGCTCACAAGTTGGCAGCACTGATACCGATGTTGAAGATGAGACAACCGTCCCATATACCGTTAACCAGGTTATTGCCGCCGGCACGACCGCCATTTTGGAATACAAAGCCGATATGGTTGTCGGTACATCCACCGCCGCGTTACCAGCCAACACCACGATCGTTGTAAGCTTAGTAGCTGGTGCTGCCGGTGATGCGATTGGCCAGTCATCACTCGCCAATATTACACCTACTAGTGCTACCGGGAAGACCGTAACGGTCAGAACCGGTTTATTGTCAGTTGGTGTTAATGGTTCGTTGATTGATTTCACTACAACTAATCCAACCGGAGTAAAAGGAGCGACCAATGTTAAAGTTGCTTCATTTATTTTAACGGCCGGATCAGGCGAAGCCGTAACTTTGACTCAATTAGTAGTTGGTGATTTAGCCGGAGGTTCAGCTTTTGGTGACAATTTCCAGAACTTAAAGCTTATGAACGGCACCACTCAATTGGGTAACACTTTAGGTACATTATCAAATACATCCGGAGCTGATTATACTTTCAGCTTGAGCCCAGCCGTAAAAATTGCGGCCGGTGCCCAATATGTGGTTGATTGTTATGCCGATATTTTAACCGGCGCGGCCGGATATGCCGCTGCTGCGGTTGGACTTGAATTCGTGAGTGCCTCCGCCACCGGAGACTTAACATCAACCGACGCAACTACCGGTCTTAGTGCCACTAGTTTGCAGAGTAATGTCATTGTCGCCGCTGGTGGATTAACAATCGCGGCTGATTCAGCTACTCCGGTAGCCGCTCAGATCGTGATGGGCTCAACAGACATTGAATTGGCTAAATTGAAATTCACTGCTAGCACCACTGAAAATGTTAAAGTTTCAAGAATCAAAATCACGGATAGCGTAGGTACCGCCAATGCCGGTTTGACTAACATCAAACTTTATGATGGCGTTACTCAACTTGGCTCAGCCGTAGCTGCTTTTGCCTCTAACGCCGTTGAGTTCAATTTGCCAACTGATTGGGTTATTTCGAAAGGCACCACCAGAATTTTAACTGTTAAAGGTTCGGTAAGCGCCTATCCTAATGCCACATCAAAAGGTACTGTGAAGCTTGAAATTAACGCGGCTGGCGACGTTGACTCCTCTGGTGTTAACCAAGCCATTACAGAAACTGTAACCGCGGCCACAGGCAATACGATGACTTTTGTCAGAACAAAAATATCTATTGCTAAAGATTCTAGCTCGCCTTCCGGCGTGTCAGGCAGAGCAACTGACCAGGCAATCGCAGTATTCAAAGTTATGAATACCTCCACTTCGGATAATCAGGAAGCAAAGATTTCTGATTTAGCCGTGACAATTGCCAAAGGTGGAACTTGGACCACGACAGCAAGCAGTACGATTAAAGTTTTCCGCGATAGCGCGACAACAGCTAACCTGCTTGGGTATAAAGCTTTTGATACCGGCTTGCTTCTGACTACCGTAGCTCTTGATGGTTGGACTGGCGGAGATACAAATTCAACAGCCACTTCATTAAAGGATCTAGCGGTCGGTTCAGGCGCGTCCGTTCTGTTAATTGTAACTGCAACGACGCTTGATGCCCCGGCTAACGGTTCTATAACCGCTTCTATTGGATCTACTAGTGGTATTAGATGGGAAGATGGTGTCTCTATTGGCGCCTCTTTTATTGACTCAGTTGATTCTTTACCAGCCGTAGGCGGAACGTTAACTTACTAGTTTGATAAAGTATTTATGATAGCAATTGAAATACCCCGCTCCATTTACGGAGCGGGGTATTTATTTTTGTGAAATTTGCTGTTATAATGATATTCGTCGTCTAATAAATAAATGTAAAAACTACCGATAAAAGAAGTCAAGTCTCCTGCAATAAGCTGATTTCATTGAATAATTTT
>CAYZYZ010000073.1:0-2951 GCA_964482765.1 uncultured Candidatus Saccharibacteria bacterium
CCGCCAAATGCCAACGGTTCGCTTCACATCGGCCATTCGGTTTTTGTTTTTCTTGAAGATATAATGATTCGCTTCAACAGAATGAAAGGTGTTCCTACTTTATGGCTTCCGGGTGCTGACCATGCGGGAATCCAGACCCAAGTAGTTTTTGAGCGCGAACTTGAAAAACAAGGAAAAACAAGGCATGACCTAGGACGGGAAAAGTTTTTCCAGGAAACCTATGACTTTACAATGAAAAATAAAAAAACTATGGAAAACCAACTTAGAAAGCTTGGCGCCAGCTGTGATTGGAGCCGGGAAAAATTTACCCTTGATCCTGAAATTTCAAAATCAGTTCTGGCTACTTTTAAAAAAATGTATGATGACGGATTGATTTATCGAGGAAAAAGAATAATCAACTGGTGCCCAAGATGCGGTACTGCACTTTCTGAACTTGAGGTAATCTACAAAGAGCGCGAAACTAAACTCATCTACATTAAATATCCGCTTGAGGGAGGAAAAGATAAATTCATTACTGTTGCCACCACCAGACCAGAAACCATGCTGGGAGACACAGCAGTAGCGGTTAATCCAAAAGATAAACGATACAAAGATTTGGTTGGCAAAAAAGTGGTTCTGCCTTTAGTGGGAAGAATAATTCCCATTATTGCCGATGACGCAGTAAGCATGGATTTTGGAACCGGCGCTGTAAAAGTTACACCTTCCCATGACCCAGCTGACTTTGACATTGCCCAAAGACATAATTTGGAATTCGTAGATGTTATTGGCAAGGACAAAAAGATGACCGAGTTTGCCGGTAAATACAAAGGTTTAAAAATTGAAGAAGCGCGGCAAAAAATTGTGGAAGATCTTAAAAAACAAGGCTTAGTAGAAAAAGAGGAAAATTATAAACATTCTGTTGGAACTTGTGAGAGATGTAAATACATAATCGAGCCTCTAATTTCCGAACAGTGGTTTGTAAAAATAAAACCATTGGCAGAAAAGGCTTTGGAAACCGTTAAAAGAGATAAAATAAAATTCATTCCTAAGCGATACGAAAAAGTTTATTTTAACTGGATGGAAAATATTAGAGACTGGTGCATCTCCCGCCAGATCTGGTGGGGACACCAAATTCCTGTTTACTATTGTAAACAGGAAGAAATCAAAAATCAAAAATCAAAAATCAAAAATGGTTGCGGAGAGATTTTTGTTTCTATAGAAAAACCTAAGAAATGCCCAAAGTGCGATTCCACGAACATTGAACAGGATCCAGACACTTTAGATACCTGGTTTTCCTCTGCCCAATGGCCCTTTACCACTCTGGGCTGGAACGAAAAAGTTTCCGAGGGCGGGAAATCGGAATCAGGCGACTTTGAATACTTCTACCCTACTTCGGTTATGGAAACCGGCTGGGACATTCTCTTTTTCTGGGTTGCCCGAATGATTATGGTGGGACTTTACAGCACAAAAAAAGTGCCATTTAGAACCGTTGTTTTGCATGGCTTGGTTCGTGATAAAGACAGACAAAAAATGTCCAAATCCAAAGGGAATGTTATCGACCCTTTGGGCGTTGTTGATATCTACGGAAGCGACGCTCTGCGTATGGCCTTGGTTTTCGGCACCGGTATCGGCAACGACATTATAATTTCTGAAGAAAAAATAAAAGGCTTTAGGAATTTTACAACCAAAGTCTGGAACGCCGCCCGCTTTACCTTAAAAAATCTAGATAAAAATATAAAAAATATTAACCCTAAAACTTTAAAACTTACAAAAGAAGATGGATGGATTTTGAAAGAGCTAGAAAAAGTAACTCATGGGGTAACCAAGGCTTTGGAAGACTATCATTTTCATAAAGCCGGCGAATTAATATACGAATTTTTCTGGCACAAGTTCTGCGATAAGACTATTGAAGACACCAAGAAAAGAATTTACGGCGAAGCAAAAAGCGAAGAAAAAGAAACCGCCCAATGGGTTCTTTATAAAGTCTTAACTGATTCTTTGAAGCTCCTTCATCCTTTTATGCCGTTTGTTACAGAGGCTATTTGGCAGAATTTAGAAGAAGAAAAACCATTAATTATTTCCGACTGGCCAAAATAAACGGTGGATAAAAAAAGAAGCGACTATGTCGCTTTTGTTTATGTTGTTAGAAATTTCTTAGTGAGCTCTGCAACAAGTGCATAATCCGAGGTTATCGCATCCAGGTCTTTAATCCCATCCCTGTAGTTTTGTTTATCAAGAGCCTTGTTAGGATCACCGTCAACCCAAATCCTCCAAGAATCATTATCTATAACATCAGCTACGACAAGCTGACCATCGGTTGTCCACCCAAATTCAATTTTAAGGTCTACTAATGATACTTTAAGATTTTGCCAAGACTTTTCTAACGCCTCAAAAACCTGAGTTGCAATATTTTTTATGGTGTGTATATCTCCACTATTAATTTCGAGTTCCCAAACAAAACACTTTTTAATATGTTTGCTTTTTTCGGGATCATTGATATCGAGGATAAGATGTTGGTGCGCATCATAAAGCTCATATTTGACATTATCTAAACTAAATACAACTATTGGATCGTGTAATGTATCGTCCTTAAGAAAAAACTCAACAATTGGATATGGAGAGATTTCGCCTTTTTTTCTTTCCGGGTATCTTTCAAGGAATGAACCATAAATAATTCTTCTAATAACGACTTCAAGAGAAATCATCCTACATTTACTGGCCATAAATTCATTATCAGAAACGGCTCCTATAAAATGAGTAGGAATTCCTTTTAAGTTAAGAAGGTGAAAAACATTACAAGTAGTTCTATTTGCATAGATATCTTTGTCTTTGAGGAGGTCTTTTTTCTTGCCATCTCCCGCAGTTATCTCAGGTTTTTGAGCAATATATACTATATTTTCCTCTACAGGATGTTGCCATATAATCTTTGTTTTCCCCTCGGCTAACTTCTCACAACCGATGCAATAAATATT
>CAYZYZ010000074.1:0-2937 GCA_964482765.1 uncultured Candidatus Saccharibacteria bacterium
GCCAAAACCTTTAGAGGTCCTGTACCGGAAATTAATCCCTTTGCTTTTAGCTTCTTTGCGTTTACAGTCTCACCTTCTTGGAATTTATTCAAAGCAGTAGTATTTATTATGAAAAATTTAACCTTTTTTAGAAGTTTAAAGCCCCTTTTTTTAGGAATTCTTTGCGATAAAGGATTTTGACCGCCCTCGAAACCTCTCTTGGTCCTAAAACCGCTTCTAGATTTTTGACCTTTGGTGCCTCTGCCGGCAGTCTTACCTCTTCCGGCTGATATTCCTCGTCCGGCTCTCTTCTTTTTCTTTTTGTTTTTGACAATTTTAAATTCTAACTTCATATAATTTACCTTTTTATCTTTGAAAATTTCTTTAGCGCCTGGAAAGTGGCAATCATATTGCTAATTTTGTTTGCCGAACCCAGCATCTTGGAAGAAATGTCAGATATTCCGGCGGATTCGACAACGGCTCTCACTGCACCACCAGCGATTATTCCTGTTCCTTTCCTGGCGGGCTTTAATAATACTAGAGCTCCCTTGAAGGAAGATTTGATATCAAAGGGTATGGTTCTCCCTACTAGTTTAATCTCAAACATATTTTTCTTTGCTCGAGCTACCGCCTTGGAGACAGCACCGGTTACTTCTGAACCTTTGCCGATGCCAATTCCCACCTTACCGTCTCTGTTGCCGACTACAACCGCGGCTCTAAATTTGAACCTTCTTCCACCCTTGACGACTCTGGCTACCCTCTTTATCTCCAAAACTTTTTCTTCAAATTCTTTCTTTTCCTCAATTCTTTCTGGTTTTTTGGGTCTTGCTGTAATGATGGTTCTAAATTTTTTGATGCTCGGTTTTTCTTTCCCTCTCACCTTTTCTTTTTTTTCTTTTTTCACCCTGCGGGTGATCCCGACATCCGTCGGGACTTCCTTAGCAACCTTACAAGGAGCTGGCCTTTCTGCCTCTTCAGCCGCAGGCTTCTTCCCGACGATTTCGGTCGGGACTTCTCCTTTAGGTTCAGGAGAAGTTTCTTTAACTTCCTTTGGTTTCTTTTGAATCTCCTTTTGAGTCTTAATCTCTTCTTTCATTGACTCTTTAGTTGAATCTTCTTTTTTTATATTCTCTTTTTCCATATTTATTTTTTATCCTTTATTCCCTTATTACCCTTAAAACTTACTCAAAATTTTAATCCCGCTTTCCTGGCGCCTTCGGCTAACTCTTTTACTTGCCCATGATACTTAAATCCGCCTTTATCAAAAACCACTTCCTTTATTTTTAACTCTTGAGTTTTTTTGGCGATCTCCTCACCAACCTGCGAAGCTGATATCTTTTTTCTTGCATTCGAGACTGAGGCTATGGTCTCGTCTTTCTCGTCATTTATGAGTTGAGCATAAATATATTTTAAACTCCTGAAAACCGAAAGACGGGGTTTTTTTGCAGTTCCAAAAACCTTAGCTCTAATTCTTTGGTGTCTTAACTTTCTTTTAACTATTTTATCTTTGCTCATCTCCTTATTCCTTATTACCTTATTACCTTATTCCTTATTACCTAGTTACCTGCTCAGGCTCAGGCGCCGCCAGGACCAGCCTTTAAGGCTTTGCCGGCTTTCCTTCTTATCTTCTCATCTTCATACATAATACCCTTTCCTTTGTAAGGTTCGGGTTTTCTGACTTCTCTAATTTCGGCGGCGATTCTACCGACAAGCTCCTTATCGATTCCTGATACGGTTATTAAGGTGTTTTTCTCTACCTCAAATTCGATGCCTGGAACCGCTTCTATCTCCACCGGGTGCGAGAAGCCAACGCTTAAAACTAACTTATTGTCTTGAAGCTGGGCTCGGTAACCCACCCCGACCATCTTGAGTTTTTTTAGAAAACCCTCAGAAACTCCACGAACCACATTGTATATGAGGGAGCGGAACAAGCCGTGAAGCTCTCTGGCTCTTTTTGTGTCCAAGGAACGAGCTACCTTCAAAATATTCCCCTCTTTAATCACTGAAATCTCTTTAGGCAGAGTCTTTTCCAGCTCACCTTTTGGTCCTTTGACTTGGAGAATCCTATCCTTAAGCTCAACGTTTACGTTTTCGGGTATTTCTATTTTAATTTTTCCTATGTTTGACATATGACTCCTTGCAAACGCTGATACCGCAAAATATCCGCTAAATCGCTAAAACTATATTTGCTTGAACCTTTGCGTTTTTTGCGATGCTTTTGCGCTTTTGTGTTTGCATTACCAAACCTCAATTATCACCTCTCCTCCGACCTCTGCCTTTTTGGCTTCCTTGTCTGTCATTAATCCCTTGGATGTTGTAATTAGTGAAAAACCCCTTCCTCTTCTAAATTGAGGAATGTGCGATTTGTCTACATAAACTCTTCTGCCGGGCTTGCTTATTCTTCGTATATTGGTAATGGCTGGCTCTTTGTTTAAGTATTTAAGCGATATTATGATTTGACTCTTGTTCTCATTTTCTTCAGTCCTGAAATTTTCTATTAGATTCTCCCTTTTTAGAACCTTCAAAATCTCAGCCTTTAGTTTAGAACCACTTGAAACCACTTCTTTCTTAGAAGAAACCAAGCCATTTCTTATTACTGTTATCATGTCGCTTATTGGATCCGTTAATACCATATAAATTACCTCTCGAGACCTCGGAATATACATTCCTTGCCGAAGTCGAGACCCCTTCGAAACTGTAAGTGAAGAGGGGTTATATTTACAAATTTTAAATTCAAAATTATCATATTTAACTTTCCTCCTACCAAGAACTCTTTGTAACTCCAGGAATCTCGCCCCTGCTGGCTCTTTCCCTAAAACATATTCGGCATAGTTTGAATTTTTTTAGATAACCCCTGGAGCGCCCGCAAATTATACAGCGATTCACCTTTCGGGTCTTGTATTTTGGTTTTTTCTTTGCTTTTAAAACCAAAGCTTTCCTTGCCATTTATTCACTCCT
>CAYZYZ010000075.1:0-2908 GCA_964482765.1 uncultured Candidatus Saccharibacteria bacterium
CTTTTTGGTAAAAAATAAACCCTAAAACAAAAGCTTAGGGCTTAATTTTAATTAAATTCAAATATTTTTTTATACTCAAAAGCATAATTTCTCTTATTATTAAAAATAATAGAAATAAGTTAAAAAGTCAAGCTAGGCTTTTTCCTTTACAAGTCTTACTAAAAAATCACAGGCTTTTTTGAAATCTTCTATTCTTTTTTTAATAATCTCGGAGGCTGGAACAGTTATTGAGGCAACATCAAAGGCTTGTAGCAAGCCACTGGTTTGAGATAAGGAGCTCTTTGTCGAACTAGAAGATTTTCCCTCTCTGTAAACCTGAGTTGCCTGCGCTCCGAACATCTGAACAATTACTGTTGTGGTGTAGCCCTGATACTCGCCGGTTGAAACACCTACCCCCAGCTCTTTAAAATTTCCTGACAAAATGTTATCCCGGTGACCGCCGGATGCCATCCAGGCAGCCATCACGTCTTCAGCCACTGAAAAATTCATCGCCAGATTTTCCCCGGCATAAATATAGTTGTAGCCAGTAGCAGTGATAAAATTCCAAGGTGTTCTGCCATCCGGGGAAATGTGGGAGAAGTAGTCTTTGTCAATCATATCCTGAGCTTTGGCTCTAGCTGCCTCTGTTAACTTGTAGTTCCAGGAAAGGCTGGAAAGACCGTATTTTGCCCGTTCGCTGTTTGTCAGATTAAATATATTTGTCTCGGTTATGGAAGAAGCTCTGGAAAAAGATGGCAAGAGGGTCAAAAAAACAACTCCCAATACAAGTAGAGTTGTTTTTTTGAAAATATTTTTTTTATCTAGTTTCTTAAACACTTTTCCATTCCTCCTGAAAAGCAGAAGATTATACCACAATCATACTTTTTTGTCAATTAATAAGCTCCGGACTCTGTCAAGGGTTGGACCCTTGTTGGACCCTTATAAGCCCCGGACTCTGTCAAGGGTTGGACCCTTGACAGTGCGGCTTCGCCTTAGAGTGTTTAAAATTAGTAAAGCCTTCACTGGAATAGGTGCGGGGTAAACTAAAAAGTGTAAATGGCTGTGCTCTTCTTAAGATTCTTTATGTGGGAATCCTTCAAGGATTTCAGGCTCTTCTTGTTTTTGTCTATCTTCCTTATTATAAGTGAGCTGTGCTCGCCGCCCAAAACATAGGGCAAAATTACATAATCAGCCCCGGCTTTATAAAGATCAAAGGCTTCCTTAGCTTCATCCGTAGCAATAATCACCACCATATTAGAATTTATCTTTTTGGCTTTGTGAATTAAAAAGAGATTGACCTTCAGGCTCGGAATGGTGGAAATGAGCATCTCGGCTTTATTCAGTCCTATCTTCTCAACTATATCCTGATCTCCTATATCTCCATAAATGCAGGGTACATTCTTATTATTAAGTTTACCTATTATGTCGGGATCGAAGTCTACGACTAATATCTTCTTTTTCATAGACTGAAGCGTCTCTACAATCTTACTTCCCATGGTGCGACAGCCTATTAAAATCACGTGATTTCCTATTTTAACCTCCGTGGGAGTATAGTGCTCGACTAGATTCTTTCTCTCAAAGAGAGAAAGGTAACCCTTCATGAGATTATAAAGCTTTTCGCCAAAGGTTATGAAGTAGGTGGAAACCGTTATGGTTATAATGCCTATGATGGTTACCATGGAAACAATATTTCCAGTTATATGTCCCAAAGCAAAACCAGTGCCAATAATAACCAAGGAAAACTCACTGATTTGGGCGATGCTTATTCCAGTCAAGAAAGAGGTTCTCTTTTTATATCCTAAGAACCCTAGAAGAGCCATAACAACTAGAGGCTGAATCAAAAGAACAAACAGGCTAAAAACAATGATTGGTAAAATTCCGTCTCCAAAATTTAAAGAAATCTGGGTACCCAAAGCAACAAAAAATATAATAAGAAAAAAGTCTCTTAAAGACCTCACCCTGGCAACTATTTCAAAGCTGTAAGGAAGATAAGCTAAGGAAAGTCCTGCCAGAAAAGCTCCTATCGCTATAGAAAGCCCCAAATAAAAAGAAATAATAGCAATAAGAAAACACCAGGCAATAGAGAAAACAAAGAGAAGCTCCTGAAACTTGGCGATGTATCTAAAAAGATGCGGAAGGATATAAGAAGAAACCAAAAAAGTAGCCAATATTAAAAAGGCGGCTTTGCTAAAAATCAAAAGGAAAGTAGAGAAGGTAATTGTATTGCCAATTTTCAAAGCATCTAAAAATATTAAAGCTAAAACAGCAAAAACATCTTGAGCTATTAAAATTCCAATGGTCATCTTGCCATATAAAGAATTCAAATTGTGGCTTTCGGTTAAAAGCTTAACAACTATGACCGTGCTGGATAAAGAGAGCGCTAGAGCAATATATAAAGAAGTTACAATTGGAAATTTAAAAACAATAGAGATTAAAAACCCTAAAATTCCGCTTGAAGCAAAATGTCCCAAGGAGACGAGAAAAGAAACCTTCCCGATGTTTTTAATCTTCCTAAGGTCGAGCTCTAAGCCGACCAAAAAGAGAAGAAAGGTTATTCCAATAACCGAGAAGGTTGAAACCAGCTCTCTGGAAGCAATTACTTTTAGAAAAAGAGGTCCTAGAACAAAACCGGTAAAAATATAAGCTAAAATTAAAGGTTGTCTAATGGTTCTAAATATGAGACCGATTAAACTTACGACAATTAAAATAATGCCGAGTTCCAGAAAATATATTTCCATAAATCCTTATCTTAACTTTTTATATTATATCAGAAAAAAGCTTCTATGTCAAAAAGAGGGTAGATCTTTTTATATTTAAAGTTACTCTTCTTTTTTATATAATGATTCTGTGTGCTGGGCCCGTAGCTCAGTGGTAGAGCACCTCCCTCATAAGGAGTTGGTCGGAGGTTCGAATCCTCCCGGGCCCACCA
>CAYZYZ010000076.1:0-2904 GCA_964482765.1 uncultured Candidatus Saccharibacteria bacterium
ATTTATCCTCCACAAAAAAGATCTAAAAAGAGATTAAAGATAATCCTCCTCATATTAGCTAGTATATTTCTTTTACTTTTGGCGGTCGCTGTAACTTATTTTTTAACCAAACAGCAACTTCAGTCTAAGAAAGAGGAGAAAAAGCCCCAAGCCACTGAGCAAGCAGCAAAAGAGGAGGGCGAATTTGTATATGTTGTCTCTAAGGCTGGTTTAAATATGAGAGAAGACGCTTCCACCACCTCGGCGATAATTTACACTTTGCCTTACCGGGCAAAGGTTAAGCTGGAGAAAAAATCACAGGACGGAAAGTGGTATAAAGGAGTTTATGACGATGTAAAGGGATGGTTTAGTGCTGATTATACTCAAAAAGAAGAGCCAGAGGATTTGACTTCAGATTGGCTACTTTATGAAAGCCAAGCCTTTGGCTACTCTTTAAAATACCCTCAAGACTGGCAGAAAAAATCCCAGCTCCAAGCTGGTTATGATTTTGAGATAACTCCTAAAAGTACGGGCAGTGTTTCTATTTCAGTTCAAATTAAAGAGACGACGTTAGATAAGGAGAAAGCCGTACTTGTTGATCCAGAACACGCTATAGTGGGTGAAACGCTAATAGTAATAGGCGGGATAAAAGGCAAAAAATTTGTTGTCCAAAAAACCAAAAATTCAAAAATCATTTCCGCTACAGATGTAATACTTTTGGAAAAAAACGGGAAAATTATAAGAGTTGAGGGACCGGCAGACAATGAGCAGTTTGGAGATATTTTTAATCTTTTAACTTGGACAATTAAGTTTAAGGTATTATGAGAAAGTTTGATTTTATAACAATCGGCGGCGCCACCAGAGACATTTTTTTCAAAACCGATGGGGATTGGATTTTAAAAACTTTGGACCCCACCAGAGAAAGAATGATGTGCTTTGAGTACGGCGCCAAAGTTATCCCTCGTGATGTTCATTTTTCTTTTGGCGGAGGCGCTTTAAATACAGCCATTTCTTTTGCCCGGCTAGGGCTCAAAGCTTCTACTATTATCAGTTTGGGTTGTGATGAGACTGCTGATGCAATTTTAGAAAATCTTAAAAAAGAAAGGGTAGAGGTAGGTCTGGCAGTCTCAAAGGGTCTTCACAGAACAGGGGTATCGGTAATCATAGTTGATAGAAAAGGCGACCACACAGCTATTCTCTATCGCGGAACAAATGACAAACTTAATATTGTAAACTGGGATTTCTTTAAAAAAACCCAATGGGTTTACCTCTCTTCCTTAACCGGGGAGTCAGAAAAAATACTCCCCAGATTTTCCAGAGAAGCAAAAAAACACAATAAAACAAAACTGGCTTGGAACCCGGGTTATTATCAGATTAAAGCCGGATACCAAAAACTTAAAAACCTTCTGCTTCAGACAGATGTTTTTATTGTAAATAAAGACGAAGCAACAGAGTTAGTGCTTTCAAAAGACAAAAATTGTAACCTTAAAGATGTCAAAAGCTTAATTTTGGAGATAGAAAAGTGGGGGCCAAAGATAGTTTTAATAACCGACGGTGCAAATGGTGCCTATGCTTTTGATGGAAAAAAGATTTATGAAGCACAAGCAGTAAAAACCAAAGTTATGGATACAACCGGCGCTGGCGACTCCTTTGGTTCTTCCTTCGTTGCCGGATTGGAACTCTCCGGCAGTATAGAAAAATCCTTAGCGCTAGCATCCATCAACGCTTCTTCGGTTGTTTCTCACATTGGCGCCCAAAACGGGCTCCTTCCTCTAAATAAAATTAAAAATCTTAAAAAAGTAAAAGTTAAACTCCGTTAGATAGAAATCATCTAACTGGGTAAACAATTAAAAAGAAGTTATTCCGGAATTAAAAAATTGGCTAATCTAAAGTTAGCCAATTTTTTATATATTTATATACTAATACTCTTCTAAAGTTGAAGTATCACCAATTGGTAAACCAAGCTCATGGGCTTTTAAAATTCTTCTCATTATTTTGCCCGAGCGGGTTTTGGGTAATTTATCAACAAACTCAATTTCTTTGGGATAAGCATGGCCAGCCAAATGTTTTTTAACAAATTGGCTAAGTTCTTCTTTTAGAGATTCTCTTTTTTTAACCCCGGGCTTTAAGACAACAAAGGCCTTGATAATCTCTCCTCGTTCTGGGTCAGGTTTGCCAATTACTCCGGCCTCAACTACACTTCCTTGTTCGATTAAAGAGCTTTCTACCTCGAAAGGACCAACCCGCTCCCCAGCAGTTTTAATGACGTCATCAGCCCGGCCAATAAACCAAAAATAACCATTCTTGTCTTTGTAAGCCAAATCCCCGGAAATATACCACTTACCTAAACCGTGCCTGCCGGCAGGCAGGAAATAGCTTCTGTATTTCTTTTTATTTTTCCAGATTTCTTCCATCATTCCCGGCCAGCCAGGTTTTAGGGCTAAATTGCCAATTTGGTCTGGTTTTAATTCTTTGCCTTTGTCATCAATAATAGTAGCTTTTACTCCTGGAATTGGTTTTCCCATTGAGCCTAATTTGATATCCATGGAAGGATAATTAGCAATACAAATTCCGCTAGTTTCTGTCTGCCACCAGTTGTCATGAAAAGGAAGGCCAAAAACTTTCATTCCCCAGCGGATTGGCTCAGGGTTTAAGGGTTCGCCAACACTGGCTAAATATCTTAAGCTAGATAAATCGTATTTTTTCACCAAATCTTTGCCTGCTTTCATGAACATTCGGATAGCTGTTGGGGCAGTATACCAAACATTCACTTTGTATTTTTCCAAAATTTCATACCATTTTGCAGGATCAAAGCGGCCATCAAAAACTACCTCAGATGCGCCCAAAGACCAAACGCCCAAAATAGTATAACCGATTCCCGTAACCCAGCCTGGATCAGCTGTGCACCATAAAATATCTTCATCA
>CAYZYZ010000077.1:0-2803 GCA_964482765.1 uncultured Candidatus Saccharibacteria bacterium
TCAACTAGCAAAATTTTTTTCATAATAAATTTTGGTTAAAAGAATCTTGAACGAGGTGAAAGATCCTTGCTAGCAAAATTTTTTTGGCCATAATATTAGACCTTGTTAATTATTATTTTACCCTTTTGTTGTCAAGTAAGCAATAGCTCACTACTGAGCAACATCTAGGTCTGAGCTATACTTATTGTAACATAAAAATTAAAATTCTTCCAGAAACCCTCCAAACTCTTCTTTCAGCGGCAGAGTGAAATAGAAAGTTGTCCCCTTCCCTTCTTCTGATTCAAACCAGATTTTACCACCATGAGCTTCGATAATATTTTTGGCAATAAAAAGACCCAAACCGGTACCCTCGGTTTCCATCCTCATTACATTTACTCCCCGGAAAAACTTATTAAACACTCTTTCTTGCTGGTCCTTGGGAACCCCTACTCCAGTATCTTTTATTGAAAATTCTATTTCTTTTTCTTTTTCGATATATCTTAAAGAAATCGTCACTCGACCGCCTGGAGGAGTGTACCTTACGGCGTTATCGAGAAGATTCTCAATGACCAATCTAATTTTCTCAACATCGACTATCGCCCTCGGCAATTTCTTTTCCGGCTTTTTAAAATCGAGCTCTAGATTTTTTCTTTCAATTTCTTCTTTATAGGCATTTATTACAAATTGAATTAAGTTCTCAATGCTTTCGAGCGTGGGTTTGTAAAGATACTTCCCTTCTTCAATCCTGGTTACATCTAAAAGATCGTTGATCAAATTAATCATCCTTTCATTCGAGCTATAAGTTTTTTCAATAAATTCTCTTTGTTCCTCGGTAATTTTACCCAAATCTCCGTCTAATAACATCCTCAAGGTCCACTTAATGGCAGATAGAGGAGTCCTTAATTGATGGGCAGCCAAAGAAACAAATTCCGTTTTCATTCTTTCAATCATTTTTTCTCGGGCAATATCGTGTAAAATCACCAGGTTACCCAATTTTTCTTCGCCGCTCACCATGGGGATAGTGGATACTTCCAAAGTCAAATTTTCCCTAATCGGTAATTCCTTTCTGAAAACTCCTTTAATCTCTCTCCCCAAAAGAGAGGCCAAAGTTGCGAGGGTGGGGAAAGTGCTCAGTTCCAAAATCGATCTGCCTATTATGTCTCTACTTTTCACATCGAAAAAATCTTCAGCCTGGGGATTAATCAGGGAAAGGTTCCCTTCTCCATCAAATGCCACCAATCCATCGGCGAGATTAGTAATGATTGTTTGGGTTTTATCCCGTTCCTCTTCGGCCTTCTTCCTCTCTTCCTCAACATCTTCTAATATATTAGTCAAGGCTTTCCTCGACTCCTCAACATCCCCTAACATATTTATCAAGGCGGCTCTCGATTCCTCTAATTCTTTTGTTCTCTCTTTAACTTTTTCTTCCATCTTAGTCTGGAATTCTTTTGACTCAGTAATATCAATAATCCCTATGAAATAGCCAATAAAATTTCCTTCTGCGTCTTTTCTGATAGAGATGGAAATGTTTACCGGAATTTTTTTTGCTTCTTTTGTAGTTAAAGCCGTTTCTGATTTAGCCACTTTTCCTGTTCGAGCTTTTTTTAATATTCTGTCTAATTCTTCTTTTTCAGGCAAAATTTTATATATTTCCTCTCCAATAATTTCAATGGATTTGTATGAAGTCATAGCTTCAAAGGCCTTGTTGATGTCAATAATGATCCTGATCGGATTTAAAGTGCAAATAGCTAAAGGTAAAAAGGCAGTAAATTCAGTAATAAACATCTCTAAATCTTCCAAATCCTCTCTGGTCCTCTGAAGTTCTTTTTCTATTGGGGTTAATTTTTTTCGAACCATTTTTATTTCCACCTTACCATAAATTCATGATAGGGATCTCCCTTAAACATACACTTGGTTTCTTCAAGAGTGATTCTTTTGTTTTTGATGACATAGGTGGCGATCCTTAAAAAATATCCAGCTAAATAAGTACACAGAATTGGATGAACTTTGATTTCCTTTAAATGAAGTATCCAATATTTTTCTTTGGGATTAAGTTCCGCTGTTTCTAAATTCCCGATGCTGTAGTGCTTTGCCCAGTATTTGGAAATTTCTTTACTTATCTTCTCTAAAGAAAGAAAATATTTCATTAACATTTTGACAATGAGAGAATACTTTGGAGCGGAATTTCCCATATTCCAAATTTCTTGATCGTTCCAGTTAAAAATTTCTTTTATTGCCAACAAAGAAACCACTCTTAAACCAATTGGATACCACTCCATTATCTTTGCTTTTTCATAATCAATTGGCTTACCCAAATCTTCCATTTTCCTTTTCAATAGTTTTATTCCCTCTTCATCTTTTTTCTCTTTTACATACTCTAAATCAGTAATAAGCACCTGTCCTCTTACCTCACCCGGAACCTTTATTAAATTTTGAACTTCTTCCTTAGTAATTTGATGTGTCATTTTAATTTATTTCTTTTTATTTTTTCGACCTTTTTTCTAACTCTGCTTCAAGTCTTTTTATTTCTTCTTTTAATCCAATCATTTTTAGTTCTCGGCCCACTGTTAATCTCTGGTAGTTTTCTAAGTCTTCCATTCTTTCTTGAATCTCTTTAGTTCTTCTCCCAACTTCTTCTTCTAACCCCTCCGTAAGCCTTTTCAACTCCTTTGTTCTGGCTTCAATCTTTACTTCAAGAACGGTTTTAGCTTCTTCTAGTTCTTTAGTCCTTTCTTCCACTCTTTCTTCAAGCTCTTTATTTAATTTTTCTAATTCTCCGGTCTTTTGGATTAACCGCCGGTTTACTTCTCTGAATTTGTTCCAA
>CAYZYZ010000078.1:0-2765 GCA_964482765.1 uncultured Candidatus Saccharibacteria bacterium
CATTAATTGCCCATATAGAAGCTGGTCTCCGCAGTTTTGATATGACAATGCCCGAGGAAATAAATCGTCGTCTCACGGATCATATCTCTGACCTCTTGTTTGTTACAGAACCCGCTGGTGTTAAAAATCTTTTGAATGAAGGAATTCACAAGGAAAAGATTTATTTAGTAGGAGACATAATGATTGATGCTTTAGTAAAGTCAAAACCAAAAATTCAAAAGTCAAAGATATTAAGCAAACTAAATTTAAAGAAAAAAAATTACGCTGTTTTAACCTTACACCGACCGTCCAATGTTGATGATAAAAAAATACTCTCAAACCTAATTTCTACTTTCAACGAAATTCAAAAGAAAATTAAAATTATTTATCCTATTCATCCTCGAGCAAAAAAACAAATTAAGAAATTCGGTTTTAAAACTCGTTTGAAGAAAATGAAAAATTTTATCATAACATCCCCCATTGGTTATATAGATATGATAAAGTTGGTTCGTGGAAGTAAATTTTTGATGACAGACTCAGGAGGATTGCAAGAGGAAACTACATTTTTAAAAGTGCCCTGCTTAACCTTGCGGGAGACCACTGAACGACCGATTACCATTGAAAAAGGAACAAACATTCTTTGTAAGAGAAATAAAGAAAAAATTATTAAAGAAGTTAAAAAAATCTTATCTGGCAAAGAAAAAAAAGGTCAAACTATTAGATTATGGGATGGCAAGACGACAGAGAGAATTGTGAGGATATTAGGAGAAAAAATTATCTGACTTATAATCTATATGAAAATTAATACAGCCGTACTTCCTATTGCGGGACTCGGGACACGATTTTTACCCCTATCAAAAGTTATTCCTAAGGAATTTTTTCCCTTGGGATCCAAGCCTATTATTCAATACATTGTCGAAGAAGCAATTGAAGCAGGAGTTGAAAAAATTATTTTTGTTATCTCGCCTGAAAAAAAAGAGATTTTTGAAAAATATATTTTAAAATATTTTAGAAATGACAAGATCCTTCTTAAGATTTTAGAAAGAAGAAAAAAGAAAATAGCCATAGAAGCTCTCAATAGTATTCCCCAAATCAAATATGAATATACTATTCAACAGAAACCTTATGGTGATGGAGATGCGATTTTAAGGGCAGAAAAGTTAGTAGGAAATAGACCGTTTTTAGTACTTTTCGGCGACGACGTTTCTTACGGGAGAAGAGGAATAGCGAGTCAACTTGTAGATACTTTTAAAATAATTAAAAAGTCCTTACTTTGTCTTTACAAGATGCCCAAGGAAAGATTGTCGGCATATGGAGTACCTAAAGTAAAAAAAATAAAGAACCGTCTCTATAAAATCGAGGATTTAATCGAAAAACCAAAAGAAAATCTACCTTCAAATTTTGCTTTAGTGGGAAAATATGTTTTGACCCCTGAGATATTTTCTTATTTAAGAAAAATAAAATTCCAAAATGGAGAAATAATTTTAGCAAATGCTATAAAAAAGATGATGAAGGAAAAGAAAGAAGTTTTTGGTCTTGAAGTCCAAGGAAAATGGCTTGAGTGTGGAACGAAAGAAAGTTGGCTCCAAAGTTTCATTTTTATGACTAAAAATAAAAATCAATGAGAGATAGAAAATTAAAAATTCTATTTTTGCCAGCGTGGTATCCCTCAACAAAAAATCCAGTAGCGGGCATTTTTATTAGAGAACACGCAAAAGCGCTTTCTTTATATGATAAAGTATTAGTCTTATATAACGAGGGCTGCGACGAAAGGTTTAAAAAAAGTTGGCAGATTATTTCAGATCAAAATGAAGATGGAATTAGAACAATTAGGATAAGACATAAAAAATCGCCAATTCCAAAAACTACTTATTTTATTTATCTTTGGAGTATAAAACAGGCATTTAAAAAATTATTAAGAGAGGGCTGGAGACCAAATATAATTCACGCCCATGTTTATTCTGCCGGAGTACCCGGGGTAATTTTAGGCAAGATCTATAAAATGCCAGTTGTAATTACGGAACACTTTAGTTGGTTCCCTCTTCATAAATTAAATTTATCTAATCGTATCAAGACTCGCTTTGCAATGAATAGAGCAAATATTATTCTTCCAGTAAGTAGAAACTTAGAAGAAGCAATAAAATCTTATGGGATAAAGAATCAATTTGAGATAGTTCCTAATGTAGTAGATACTAGAGTATTCTATCCATCTTCTTATCAAAGAAGTAATAGTAAAAAGAGAATTTTATTTGTAGGATTAACTACGTCCGTAAAAGGCATCTCTTACTTATTAAAATCTTTAGCCCAACTTAAGCAAAAAAGACAAGATTTTGTTTTAGATATAGTGGGTGATGGACCAAATAGAAAGGAATATGAAAAATTAGCGGAGCAATTAGAACTCAATGGGAAAGTGAAGTTTCATGGACTAAAAACAAAAAAGGAAGTCGCTGAATTTATGAAGAAATGCGACTTTTTTGTCCAAGCAAGTTTATATGAGACCTTTGGCGTAACTTATATCGAAGCAATGGCATGTGGGAAACCAATTGTAGCTACGAACCTTCCAGTTTTGCGAGAATTAGTAAATAAAGAAAAAGGGATTCTAGTTCCACCGAGAGATGTAAATGCTTTAGTAAAAGCTATTGATTATATGTTAGACCATTATCAAAATTATTCTTCAGAAAGAATTTCAGAATATATCAAAAGAAATTTTAGTTATAAAGTAGTAGGAAAAAAATTAGATGATATTTATAGAGAAATTTTAAAGGAAAATTTATGAAAGAAGACGA
>CAYZYZ010000079.1:0-2682 GCA_964482765.1 uncultured Candidatus Saccharibacteria bacterium
TCTTGATAATTTTGTTTTACCACAAATAATAATTTCAAGTCCTTCTTCGAAACATCAATACCTAATTCTTCCTTTATTTCCTCTAATGCTGTTTCAAAAGAACCCCGGCCTGCTGGTATATGACCGGCACTTGAAATATCCCACTGATTTGGGTGCCTTACATTTGCGGAACGTTTTTGGATTAAAAGCTCGTTTTGGGAATTTAAAATCCAAATATGAACAGCCTTATGCCAAGAGCCTTGTTTGTGTATTTCTAAGCGTTTTTCTTTACCTATTTTATTACCCTTCTCATCTAAAACATCTAAATATTCTAACTCTTCTTCTTTAAAGTTTGTCATTTTTTCTCCCAATTGTGTATGGCTATGATTTAATCATTATTAAAAGCATTTTGAATTTTGTAATGGCTTTTACGGAATGAGTTTCTCCTGCCGGCATAATTATAGTCTCGCCTTCTTTTAGGTTAAATTCTTTGCCGGAAATTGTAATTTTTGCCTCCCCTCCAATAATATAAATCATTGCATCAAAAGGTGCTTTGTGGTCGCTTAAGCCTTGTCCTTTATCAAAGACAAAAAAAAGTTATCGTTCCGGTTGGCTTATCTATCAAAGTCCTGGAAGCAACAATTCCTTCTTGATATTCGGCTAAATCTTTCAATTTTTTTACTTCTTTTTTATTCATAATCTAGACTAAATTCCTTGCCACATGCCAAAAGGCAGTTGAATCTTCTTCGTCTAAAAAATGGATTTTACTTTCTTCTTTCATCTCATTTAGAATTTCTTCCAACACTCTTGCTGACTCTGAAAAATTTTCCCTCATGAATTTACCCGCGAAATCAACTGCCTCGCCTTTCATATGAGTGCTGTCTTTAGAAATCTGAGGATTGGTTTGAAGTTCTTCTTCTTGTGTTCTTGTGACACTTATAATAATTATTAATCCTTCTGAATATTTTTCTTTAAACCTCGTTTCTATTTCGTCCAATGTATTTTTCATTTCAATAGTAACATATGGATTTTCGATCGTTTTGGCCAGATAAATATTTTGCGTTGATTTTACTTCTGTTAATTTTGGAAGATCTTCTTTTTTAAGAACCGGTTTATTCTTAAATTGCTCGCGCTCTGTTTCCGTTGCTTTGGCAAGAATAATTTCTTGCTCTTTGGTGAGTTTTAATGGCCTAAGAAAATCTTGTTTTGTTTTAAGTTTATCTAAATCTATTATATTCATACTTTTGCTCTTGATTCCAAGGCGGAGAGGGTGGGATTCGAACCCACGGAACCCTTGCGGGCTCAGCAGTTTTCAAGACTGCCCGAATAAACCAACTCTCGCACCTCTCCGCCTTGGAATCAAATTAATGGCCTTCCTAGGGCTATATGCATTATAACAAATTATTCGTGAAAATTCGGAACTAAATTCGTGACTGCATTAGTGATTAATCCTTCGCCAAAACAACTCCCCAAACTTCTTTGGCGCCGGCTTTTTTCAATTCTTTGGCACACTCTTCCAGGGTAGCACCTGTGGTTATAACATCATCAATTAAAAATACTTTTTCGTCTTTAACAACTCTTCTTACTGTAAAAGCGCCGGAAACATTTTCTATCCTCTCTTTTCTTTTCAAGCCCATCTGGCTTTTTGTTATTTTTACCCTCTTTAAAGCGCCTTTCATAAATGGCGCGCCTAAAATTTTAGAAAGCTCTTCTGCCAAAATATCTGACTGGTTAAAACTACGCCATTTCAGCCGTTTTTTATCCAGAGGCACGGAAATAAAAATGCTGTTTTCGAAAGTGGCTTTTGTTATAAGATCTTCTGCCAGAATTTTGGAAAGAACGGGTCCAAGCTCGGCAATGAAATTATATTTAAACTCCCAGATTGCTTTTTTTAATACCTCATCATCATAGTAGCCCAGCATAAAAACACCCTTTAAACTAGAGCTTTTTCTGCACCTTTCGCATAAACGATTCATCTCGGTTAAGGCATTGCACTTTGGGCAAAAGCTCGACTTTATAACCATTATCTTATCCCTGCAACCATCGCATATCCACTCGTTCTCTCTACCACAATTGACGCAATAAACCGGGAAGAATAAATCGAATAAAAAATTTTTGGCTTTCTTTAGCATATTAAACCTATCTTTTATTCTAGCTCTGAACTTTTGGATTTTCAATTAACAAAGAAGTTGCCCTTGTAAATTTTTAAAGCATTTTCTATAATTTAATAAAGAAATAACTTAAATTGGCCCCGACATCCACTGAAAGTTTCGTCGGGGTTACGACCCTTGCAAGGAATATATAATTCAAGGGTCTAGAGAGGATAAAAATGTTAGGAAAAAAGAAAGAAGAAAAAAATAAGGAACTAAATATCCTTGAAGAAGATTTAAAGGAAGACAAATTGCCTGAAGTAACCGGCTCTGATGAGTGGATGGAAGAATACGAAGGTCAACTGGCAATTGATGTTTACCAAACGGGAAGTGAAGTAGTTATCAAAGCACCTATAGCAGGCGTAAAACCTGAAGATATCGATATTGCTATAAATGACGACGTTGTAACCGTTAAAGGTGAAAGGAAGCAGGAAAAAGAGATAAAACAGGAAGACTATTACTGCCAAGAATGCTACTGGGGAGCCTTTTCCCGCTCAGTAATTTTGCCTGTCGGTGTTGCCGCTGAAAAAGCCAAAGCATCTTTTAAAGATGG
>CAYZYZ010000080.1:0-2634 GCA_964482765.1 uncultured Candidatus Saccharibacteria bacterium
TACGAAAATTTACGAAAATACGAAAGTAAATAATCAATAATACGGCTTAACAACGCTCTTTTTTGGCCCTTTTTGTGCCAAAAGGGTGTATCTCAATTATGTGCACCCCTCGGGTGCACCTCGGGTACACCCGAGGGGTGCACATAAATCGGGTCATAATCGGATCATAAGATGCCCTTATGAGCCCCTTTTACTTCGGAATTACTTCGGAATTACTTCGGAATTACTTAACATATAATACACTCCTTTTGTTTTGCCAGCTTTCTTTAAGATGTTCTTATTTACCAAATCAGTTAAATCATTTAGCACCGTTCTGTCGCTCATCCCCGGGAACATATTTCTATAAATCTTATTTGTTATTTTCTTATGTTTTTTCAAATATTCCAAACCTTTTCTCTGCCTTTCGTTCAATTCTATCTCAATCCTTTCTTCCTCAAACTTTCCTTTCGTAGAAAACAGGGCAACAAGGACACTGTGTTGATCGGCTTTTATTTCTGGCATCTTTGGTCTTAATGGATGTAATTTATGTTCTTTTATTATTTTATCCCATCCTTCACCAAGTTCTTCGATGTATTCTACTTTTGATAGAACTTTGGCGACGGTAGGATTTCTTGAATACTGTTCTTTTACTATGTTTTCAGGTGTTATCCCTTCTGGCAGGCCTCCTCTGTTATAGAATTCAATTTTATTGTCAAACATTTTTATAATAATTTTACTTCCTTGGTCCGAATAATCCCTATGGCAGATTGCATTGGTAATCAATTCTCTGATAGAAAATTTTCCATACTCTGGTATATCTTCGCGTCTAACTTCGCCAGGCTGAAGGCGAGACATTACAGCTATATGTTCGATTATGTAATTATTACACCCATCGATCTGTCTAAATAAATTACCCGTGAATTCTTTGTAATCTAATCTTTTCGCATCTACGTCTTCGCCTTTATATCTTGCTAGAGCAATATAGGCATTAGTGAAAAATTTTTGTGGATCTTTTCCAAACAGTAAAATCCCTGCATTAGTTATTTTTTTATCTTGTATACATCTCAACGATACTAAAACCTGCCTTGACCCGCCAGCAATTTTTTTGCCCGAAGTTTCTTCATATAGGGGAATAAAAATCTCTTCTACAAATTTCCAATCAATATCTGTTAATTTTGCCCCTTTGTAAACTTGCTCATCCCAGTAAACTTTTTCAGTTTCTCTGGCCATTTTTCTTATTTCTTCACTGGAGATTCTCTGAGTTGTTTTTCCAACCCTTTTGTAAGCCCCGCCAGAAGCAAAAACAGGTTTTGATTCACCCTCTTCGACCTTGATGACAATTATATTTTTACTGTTTATTTTTTCAATTCCGACTTCTGGAAATTGTTTTGGGTCAGTATTATCTTTTATTTTATTTGCCAAATCTTCAATTGTCTTTTTGCCGATTTGTAGACCCAGAATTTCGCCAGAGGGCGAGACGCCAATAATTATTTTTCCGCCTTTTTTATTAGCAAAAGCAGAAATAGTTTGAATAGTTTCCTTTGATTCGGATAAAGAGGATTTGAATTCTAAATTTTCAGACTCCTTCTGCTTAATTAAATTTTTGATATTTTTTAACATAAACCCTGTCACTAATTTTAGAACCCTGTCCGCCAACTGATGGATTGACTTTTTATTTTCCCAGTCTTACTCCATTTTTCTCTATTTCTTTTCGTAAGTTCTCACTTAAACTATAGTTGCTTCCTAAATCCCAAGTAATAATCGGTTTATTGTAAGTGGCAATGTATTTATATTTATTGAATGAGTCGTATTTTAAGAGATGATGCTTAATTTTCTTTTTTTTGCCTAATAAATAAAAAATGGCAGTGAAGAGGGTGTATTTTGCCCTTTGCCCTGAACCCCCGCTTCCACCAACAGCTAATATTTGTTTATTCTTTCCATTTTTCAAAATAAAAATACTTTCTAATGTATTTCGGAAATCAAAATGAAATGGTTTACCATTTTTTAAATTCAAATTGGTTTTCCTTTCGTATTCATATTTAAATCTTTTTCTTGTCCACTCTTTGAGGTTAAATGATTTTCTTATTTTCGAAAGAATTTTAATCGCCTTTGGTCGATAATGCTTGTTAAGAATATACCCATCAACGTCATTATATTTTAATTTTTCTTTCAGGGGAAGATATTTATTTAGGTAACGCCTGTACTCTTCGTTCTTTATTAAATGGTCAAAAATCCATTCATCTAATTTTGTCAGAGTTTTTTTTCTAGAGATATTATAATATTTCTTTTTTGGTGGATAAGTTTTAGGGGATAGGTTATCAATATAAATATGGATAGCTTCCAAATCTTTTTGTCTACCTTGAAGTTTTTTAATTCCATCTTCAACTGAGCAAATTGATAGCCACGGGTAATCAAGGATTAGATTTTGAAGTAGTTTTCTTGCTTTAGTCATATTTAATTCCTTTTCCCGGACAGTAGAGTTTCAATTTCACTACCCGGCTTCACTTCTTTAACACTCGCTGAATGGCTGCATCAATTTCTTTTTTGATTGATTGGTATTGGGCGGTTAAATCTAAGAATTGCATATACTCCTACGAAATTACGAAAATTTACGAAAATACGAAAGTAAATAATCAATAATACGGCTTAACAACG
>CAYZYZ010000081.1:0-2632 GCA_964482765.1 uncultured Candidatus Saccharibacteria bacterium
TTCAGTATTATTTACCTCTGGATGAAATTGAAGACCGTAATGCGGCTTATCTACATGTTTTATTGCCTGAATTTTACAATTTTCTGACCCGGCAAGTACAGTAAAATTAGGCGCTGTTTTAACCCCATCGTTGTGTGACTCCCAAACAAGGAATTTTCTTGGGAGTCCTTTAAATAAATCGTCTTCTTCAATAACCTTTATTTTTGCTAGTCCATATTCTGGAACCTCAGAAGGCCCAGCTTTTCCCCCATAATGAACAGCCATTAATTGATGGCCCACACAAATACCAAGTATCGGACCAGAAAATTTATTTAGGTAATTAATACAAAGACCTAATTTGGGAGACTCCCAAACTATTCTAGGAGCTCCTCCACTCAATATCAATGCATCAGCATCTATTTTTTCAACAGGAGTAGTGTTGGGAATTATTTTAGTATTACATTCCAGTTCCCTTAAAACTCTCCAAATCCTATGGGTCCATTGACCCCCATTATCAATAACATATACCTTAACAGCGTTACTCATATTCAATTGTCCCTGGCGGTTTATTAGTTATATCAAAGACCACTCTACTTATATAATCTTTTAAAGTGTTTGTAATCCTAATAGATATTTTCTCTAACACTTTATGAGGGATTTTGGAGTATGCACCACTCATTCCGTCTATACTCTCAACGGCGCGAACCACAACTATATTCTTATAAGCTCTGATATCGCCATGAACTCCTACCGCTTTAAAAGGTAATAGAACAGCGAAATATTGCCACGGTCTCTTCATTTCTTTTTTCTTTACAGCTTGCTCAATTTCTTCTTCTACAATAGCACATGCTTCTCTTATAATTCTTGTTCTTTCTGGAGTGGTCTCCCCGACAATTCTCACGGCTAATCCTGGACCGGGGAAGGGTTGTCGTTCGTATATCTTTTGGGGTAGACCTAGTTTCTGTCCAATAATTCTAACCTCGTCTTTGTATAAATCTCTTAGTGGTTCCACAATCTTAAACCCTATCTTATCTGGCAATCCTCCAACATTATGATGAGATTTAATTCTATCTCTAAGTCCTCCCCCACTCTCTATCCAGTCGGGAGCAATAGTTCCTTGAATAAAATATTCTGCATTTTCTCTCCTTGCAACTTCTTCAAATATTCTAATAAATAATTCACCAATGATTTTTCTTTTTTTCTCAGGATCTCTTACTCCTTTGAGTTTTTCATAAAATCTTTTCTTGGCGTCTACAACAAGGATATTTAACCCGACTTCTTTTAACATCTTTTCATTATTTTCTATCTCGTTCTTTCTCATATAACCAGTGTCAACCAAAATACATTTTAACTTCTTTCCGATGGCTTTATCTACTAAAAGTGCCACCGTAGTAGAGTCAACCCCGCCAGAAATTCCAATAATGGCATTACCTTTTATCTTGTTTTTTATCTCTTTACTCTTCTCTTCAATAAATTTATCGCTATTAAACATAAAAATTACTTTATATCAACAGATTTATATTAACAAAAAAATCAAAAAGACGAAACCATTAAGATTCCGTCTTCCAAGTTCGGGGACTGCCGGACGACTTTACCTGTCCGCCGACTTGTCCACCTGAGCTTTCGCGAAGGTGGAAGTTTTCTTGTCCTCTGAAACTTTAGTGAAAGAGGAAACGAAGGTGGAGAACCTTGGATTGGGTGAAGATTTATGAGGAACCTGAGGTTGTGTTAGGAAAGCTAAAATCCCTGTTGGAGATTGTATAAGAGTTTTTGGGTTAATTAATTTTTACTTATAAGCTGCTACTTTAACGCTTGTAATTTTCCCAACTAATTTATTATTAGATAATCCTGGCTCATGAAAAGTATTTTGAGAAACAATATTAACATCTTTGAATCCCGCCTTCTTTATTATATTCAAATACTCTTTTTTCTCTAATGCTCCGCCAACACATCCAGCCCAGGTCTCAAAACTCTTTTTCACTTCTTGAGGTATCTCTCCTTCTGTGACTAAATCTGATATCAGAATTCTACCGCCTGGTTTTAAAACTCTGTAGACTTCTTGATATGCTTTCAATTTATCTGGAGAAAGATTTATAACGCAATTACTAATAATTACATCAATTGAATTATCTTCTATGGGCAAGTTTTCAATCTCTCCTAATTTAAATACCACATTTTTATAGCCTGATTTCTTTGCCGCTTTTCTTGCTCTTTTAATCATTTCTTCTGACATATCAACTCCGATAACAAAGCCTTCTGGTCCTACTTTATTTGCGGCTAAAAAAACATCAATCCCTGCTCCTTCTCCTAGATCCAATACTGTCTCGCCTACTTTCAAATCTGCTAATGCTGTGGGATTACCACATCCTAAACCCATAGCAGCAGATTCAGGTATACTTTTGAGTTCTTCTTCAGAATAACCAATTCTTTTCGCTTGCTTTACTACATCAGTTCCACACGGACCACAAGCAGGACAACAACTAGTGCCTTCTTTAGCTATTTTTGAATATCTCTCTTTAACAAATTTTTTGATTTTTTCTTTTTTCATCTTGCGATTCTTTAAGCATTTTATATCTTAATAGGTTTCTTTTTAAAATCAAGCCCGAGAAAAACTCTCGGGCTAATTTGCTCCTTAGTTCAAAGCTTATTATAA
>CAYZYZ010000082.1:0-2604 GCA_964482765.1 uncultured Candidatus Saccharibacteria bacterium
CTTTTTGTCTGGAAAAAACCGATAGTTTCCCGGAAGCGCCGGAAAGAAAAAAGCCGGAGGTGATATTTGGGTAAATAATATTTTAGATTTTATTAATTTGCTGCGGGGAAAATTGGAATATAAAAGAAGAGAAAATGAAAAAGGCTCTCTTCAAGACCAACCCCTTAGAGAACCTTCTTCGTCGTAATTCTATTATAATGATAGCACAGGCCGGATTAAGAGTCACCCCTCGTAGAAAGGTGCCAAAGGGAAATTTTACTTTCTTTTTGTCTAGGAAAAACCGATAGTTTCCCGGAAGCGCCGGAAAGAAAAAAGCCGGAGGTGATATTTAGGTAAATTCCATCTTGCGCTGAACAATAATAGTTTATTCTTTCGTAGAAAATCGCCAAGGGATTAAATATAGACGTTGATGATTTGATTAAATAAATATGCTGGAATTAGAAATAACAAAAGAAATATTAACCTCCTTTGTTGGCACATTGCTTGCTCTTTTGTCCGCAGGTCTTGTTTGGTTTCTTAAATTAGCTTACGAAAAACATAGATCCGAAGTGCTTGCTCTGGCTAAATTTGAGAGAATTTTTGCAATAAACATAACGGTGCTGAAAGACAATTTTGAATTTATTGATAAATGGATTTCGGCTCTCAGCCAAAATCGCCCTTTCAGCTTTCATTTTGAAAATTACTTTGTAAGCGAAGAAGAAACCTATAAACTTAGTAATTTGGAATTGATAAATCGAATACTCTCTATCAATTACAAATTACGGAGAACCGGTCTTGATCTCAATAATATCTACAAAAGTTATTGGGATACGATTTTTCGTATTAATTCTATACAAGACGAAATGAGAAAAAATAATAATTTAGAGGCATATCACGGCACTGTTAAAAACATGCTTGAGCAAATGAAATTAAACTACGAACCTTTGAAAAATGATTTGATTGATGCCGTGGCGCTCATTAGAGCCGCTCACAAGGTAAGATTCCATTCGCTCTTTGGGTATGTAAGTTTGATGTCTATAGATGTTTTTCCGAGAATAACTAAGAAATCTATAGAAAAAGAGGTTGTACTTTTGAAAAATAATATTGAAAGAAACGAAAAGGGTATTAAATAACTATGGCAAAAGATTATTCAAGACTTAAAAAAATAGCCAAGGCACTCGGTGTGCCGGTAGCGGAATTATTTAAATAAAAATATGCTTAACAAAACTGATTTTGAGAATATAATTTGGGATTTTCTGTTCACATACAGACAGTTTTTACTTAATGGATATTTGCATAAAAGAGTAAATCATGAAGCATACAAAAAAAATACTGCCACATGGAATACTCTACTTCTTAGTTTGGAGGCAGGAACGGTGCTTGGTTTAGCAAAGTTATTAGAAAGAGATAAGGATTTTGGTCGAGAATTTGATAAAAAGGAGCTAAATACCATTTCCAGCAAAATTATGAAAATTAGAAATGCTCACATGGCGCATAATGATCTGTCAAAAAAACGTAACCAAGTTTCATTTCTGCAAAAAAATCAATTAACTGGCTCAGACATTGTATCCATGTTTAGTGCTCTAAAGGAGAGAGCAATCCAATATCAGAAAAACCTCAAATTCGATATTGATGTACAGGATTTATTTACACAAAGTCAAAACAATGCGCTCAATGATCTTGACGATTGGTTGAAATCATTTAAGACAGCGCCATAAGGAAAAACAATTTCAGAAATAGATTTATGGCAAAAGATTATTCAAAACTTGAAAAAGACGACTTACTCAAAGTGATCGAGAAGCTGGAATCCCGTAAAAAATACGGGTTGATTTAATACCTAAACCGTCTTGCGTTGCGGCAGAGTCTCTCGCAAAGGACTCTGCCAGTAGTTCACACCGAACAATAATAGCTTATTCTTCCGCCACAGTCCTTATTAGGGGCTACGACGAAGTAAAAGACGAAAATTAAATTTAAAATAAATAATTTATAAATCTATGAAAAAACAATTTACAATTTTTTTAATTCTATTATTTGCCCTTGGATTATTTAATGTTAAATTTTCTAATGCTGATTCTAACTCTCCTATAATTTATTCTATTTCTCCAGATCCAGGAAGGATTGGAGATACAATCGAAATTCTTGGAGAAAAGTTTGATAATTTTGTTGACCATACGCAAATGAAAATTTCACCTTCTGGTATAGGACGGGTAATTAGTTGGTCAGATTCTAGAATTTTATTAAAGTTTGAAGATGGAGATGTTCCAATCGAAACCGTCCTAGGTATAGGGAGCAATTATATCGATGAAACAGGTAATGAAAGAGGTTTTGTTATTTTGAAAGTTTTTTCCATTAAAGCCACATGTAAGTCTGGTGATGATTGGACTTGTAGCGATTATGGAGCCTGCTCATCGGTGTCAGGTGTGCGAACAAGAACTTGTGTAAAGTCAAATGAATGTCAATCTTTAAATTCTTTAATGCCATCGACTACTACATTTTGCCTTTGTACTTCTAATAATTGGGGTTGCACAGATTGGGGTTCTTGTCCATTAAGTGGCATACAAACAAGAACCTGCAATAAAATTTCAAATTGCGAGGGAGGCGTATCGTCGCCAGCTACTACTCAAT
>CAYZYZ010000083.1:0-2603 GCA_964482765.1 uncultured Candidatus Saccharibacteria bacterium
ATCGGGTTCAACAAAAATCCAGTAATAGGATAAAGGACGCCAGCAGCAATTGGTATGCCTAAAGTATTATAAACCATCGCCCAGAAGAAATTCTGTTTTATCTTCTTGATTGTATAATCGCTCAGCTTGATCGAAGTGACTACATCCCTTAAATCGTTTTTTATCAGGACAATTTCGCCGGATTCAATCGCTACATCCGTCCCTGACCCTAATGCTATCCCAACATCTGCTTGTGTAAGTGCAGGCGCATCATTTACTCCGTCACCCACCATCGCAACAATCCTCCCTTCTTTTTGCAATTGTTTGACTTTCTCAGACTTTTCTCCTGGAAGAACTTCAGACAGGACTTCATCTATTCCAACCTGACTGGCAATTGCTTTAGCCGTCCTCTCATTATCGCCAGTGATCATCACAACTTTTTTCCCCATCTTTTTCAGCTCTTCAACCGCATCTTTCGACTGTTCTTTTAATGTATCAGCAACTGCAATCAATCCGACTAAAGACTTGTTAACCGCAACCATCATCACAGTCTTTCCTTGCTCTTCCAATTCTCGGATTTCCTCATCATTATTAATTCTGATTCCATTCCCGCTCATTAATTTTCTGCTGCCGACAAGGATTGTTTTGTTTTGGTATTTCACTTTCACCCCGTGCCCAGGAATGGATTTGAATTCCTTTGTTTCTGGAATCTTCATCCTGCTTTTCGCATAACTGGCTATGGCCTCTCCTAAAGGATGCTCTGAATTCTTCTCAGCAATAGCAGCATATTTAACAATTTCATCTTTCTTACTTCTGCCTACAGTGATAACATCAGTGACTTCTGGCTTGCCTTTTGTCAACGTCCCGGTCTTATCAAAAACAATTGTATCTACCTTATGCGTGGTTTCCAGGCCAACCCCGCTTTTGATCAAAATCCCTTTCTGTGCGCCTAGACCAGTCCCAACCATAACTGCGGTAGGGGTAGCTAATCCTAGAGCGCATGGGCATGCAATAACAAGAACAGCAACAGCGTTCAACATCGAGAACTCGAAATCCTTTTCAACAAGAACATACCAAACAACAAATGCAATCAACGCAATCAACAGGACAACCGGGACAAAAACAGATGCAATCTTATCCGCAAACCTTTGAATGGGCGGCTTGGATCCCTGGGCTTGTTCGACGAGTTTTATTATTTGCGATAGCATAGTGTCTGATCCTATTTTTTTCGCTTGGAATTTGAATGATCCTGTTTTGTTGATTGTTCCGCCAATAACATTTGACCCCTTATTTTTTTCAACAGGTATGCTTTCGCCGGTAATCATGCTTTCATCAACAGAAGAATAACCTGACACAACTATTCCATCGACAGGAATCTTCTCGCCAGGCCTGACTACAATTGTATCTCCAATTATGACATCATCAATCTGTATCTCAATTTCTTTCCCGCCTCTTATAACTCTCGCTGTTTTTGGAGACAACTTCATCAGCTTCTTGATGGCTTCTCCTGTCTTTCCTTTTGTCCTGATTTCAAGGTATTTCCCTAAGAGAATGAATGTGATAAGTATGGCAGATGTCTCAAAATACAAATGACCCATTCCAGTGTACAAGGAATATAGACTATAGAAGTATGCAGCTGACGTGCCTAACGCAACAAGCGTATCCATGTTCGCGCTCTTATTCCTTAAGCCATTCCACATACCTTTGTAGAATTTGTATCCGGCAATAAACTGCACGGGTGTTGTCAATGCTAAAAGAACATAACCTTTGTCAGGAAAGTCTCCAACAACCATGCTAAGGATGAATATAGGAATGGACAGAACAACGCTGAAAATCAATATCATCTTGGCTTTATTGATCTCTTTGGCTTCTGTTTTATTATCATCAGACTCTTCAAATGCTTTGTATCCAGCTTTGTTAACAGAATCAATCAGACCTTTGACATCTATTCTTTCCGGATCATATTCAACAACCGCTTTTTCAGTCGCAAGGTTGACAGATGCTGACTCCACACCTTCCAATCTTTTGAGAGACTTTTCAATAATCACAGCGCAGCTGGCGCAATGCATCCCAGAAATTCTCAATTCTTTCTTAGGCATTTACATCACATCCAGTCAACTCACTCAGTTTTTGAAAGCTCATCCCGCCTGGATATTTCTGCCCATTGACTATCCATGTAGGGTAGCCTTCAACTCCTTTTTCATTGCATAAATCCTGATTCTCTGTGCATTCTACATAATTGATATACTTGAACGAATCACCAAACATTTTTTTCTGATTGTTGCAGTGGCCACACCAGTAAGCTCCGTACATTGCGACTTCTTTTTGCGACAGGCATTTTGCAAATTCATCATAATTTTCAGTTGTCCTATTGCTTAAGAAAAAAACAATCCCTCCCAGAATAGCAACTGCTGCCACAAAAATTATTACCCATTCTTTCTGCATTCAACCACCAAATAATTTTTTAAGAAAGCCGCCCTTTATTTCTTCCCATTCTTCAGGCTCATATCCTGCTTCTTGAATAGCTTTCATTATTTTTTTCTCGCTAGTTATTTTTTCATCAAACTCAACTTCTGTTTTTTCATTTGCATAATTCACATTTACATTTTCTACCCCATCAAATT